>JADFGI010000335.1 GCA_022567815.1 Nitrospinota bacterium | reverse complement strand
CTTCTGTTCATATTCTAACGACCCTGCCGCAAGCGGACGGGGTATCCGACAAAGATTTTTATTTAAAAGCCGTGGCCAGCGTGACGCTGGACCCGAATGGCAAATACTTTCTTTGCCAGCAAACGTTATCTCGGCAAAACGAGTTTTTGCCTGTTGCCCCTACGGCTAGTAGCCACGGGGTATAAAACCCACTGGTGGGAATCAATTGTTTTGCTTGGGCCGTATGGCTCTCAATAACTTTAAAATGAAAAGGCAACTATGTCTGCATTGGAAAATATATTTCGATATCATCAGTCCTCCAAACACGGTTATAATTCCTTTGCCCCAGGCCCTGGTTATTTGGATTGGTATTCCCAGCCCGATCCCTTCCGAAGATACGAAGGAGCAGAGGTCGTCCCCCTAAAAAAAATTCCTCCAACTGAAAAGCCTTTCTTTTCGGAAGCACTCCACCCATCCACGATTGCAGTTTCTCCCTTGAGCTTCGAGTCCATCTCTCAGCTATTTTTTGACAGTCTCGCAATATCAGCTTGGAAGAGCTTCCAAGGTTCCAAATGGGCACTCAGGATCAATCCATCGAGCGGCAATTTGCACCCAACTGAGGGATACCTGATCTCCGGACCATTGAAGGGTCTTTCGGAAACTCCTTCCATCTCTCATTACTCCCCCCGGTACCATGGTTTAGAAGTTCGAGCCACCTTCCCCATCGAAATATGGACAAAAATGCTGGATGGATTGCCCGGTGACACGATCTTTATCGGCTTGAGTTCCATTTACTGGCGGGAAGCCTGGAAATACGGTTTGAGGGCTTTTCGATATTGCCATCATGACCTGGGGCATGCTTTGGCGGCAATTAACATCGCTTGCGCCGGTTTGGGTTGGCGAGCAGTATTAATGGATCAACTTGGCTGTAAAGATTTAGAAATCATTCTGGGATTAACAAAAAAGAATGCGGATGAAGTTGAAGTACCGGATTGTATGATGGCCATTTCCCCGAAAGAAATTTCAAATGACTGGAATTTTGAAAAACAAAATTTCCTGGATTGTTTTGCAAATTTAAACTGGTGTGGAACGCCCAATATCCTCAGTAAGACTCATGTTGCTTGGCCAGCCATAAATGAAGTTTCTCAAAACACGAGAAAACCATTTACCGAGAGCTATCCAAATTTTAATTTTGGAGCAGGATCTTTATCAAATCTGCTGGATGATCCTTTATTTCCCCTCCGGAAAGCCATTCATCAACGAAGAAGCGCTGTTGCCATGGACGGACGAACCAAAATCACTCGTGAAACATTCTATCAATTTCTAATAAAAACCATTCCCCAGGCCTGTCCCCTTCCCTTTCAAACGCTTCCCTGGGAACCAAATGTGCATTTGGGATTATTCGTTCATCGGGTCGATGATCTTCCCAGGGGGCTGTATTTTCTTGTACGCAACAAAAGTCATTTACAGGACTTGAAAGCAAAATTTAATCATGACTTTTTATGGAAAAAGCCCGAAGGTTGTCCCCCGGAATTAGATTTGTTTTTGCTTGAGCAAGGTGACTTCAGGAGGCCCTCCGCATCGGTATCTTGTGGACAGGAAATCGCGAGTAGTGGCTGTTTTAGTTTGGGAATGATAAGCGCTTTTGAAGGGCCTCTCAATAAGTATGGCTCGTGGTTTTATCCGCGTCTTTACTGGGAATGCGGGGCCATAGGACAGGTTCTTTACCTCCAGGCGGAAGTCAGTGGAATTCGCAGTACCGGCATAGGATGCTTTTTTGATGATCCTGTCCATCAGATTTTTGGGATTCAGGACATGAGTTACCAAAGCCTTTACCATTTTACCGTGGGTGGACCCGTGGAGGACACTCGATTGACCACTCTGCCGCCTTATTGAAAAAATAGGCCCATGTGGTGCAGAATTGGTACAAAAGTGTGAGGGTTCAACCATAACAACAAATGTGTATTATGCACAAATGTGATATAATACACAAGATTTAAGGCAGGAGTTTACCGCAAGAATAAGGAGCAAATCATGCGCCGTCTTTCAATAGAAGTCACCCCGGAACAGCATCAGCGTTTAAAGGCTATCGCCGCACTCAAAGGTCAGACCATAAAAGATTACGTTCTCGAACGTGTCCTACCTCCGCTTCCAAATATGGACTCGATGACGGAAGAAGAAGCCTTGCATAAGCTGGAAGATTTCTTGAAACCGCGTATCGAATCTGCAAAACAGGGGTACGTTTCCAATCGATCCGCAGAGGAAATATTTGAGGGTGTTCGGCAAGAACTCAAATAATGCCGCCTTACGAATTAACTAAGGAAGCAACCTCCGATCTCGAAGGCATATTTCGATACACCATCAATCAATGGGGTGAAAAACAGGCCAGGATTTATTCAGAAAAGCTCGGTCGTTGCTTTAGAAAAATTGCCGGAAAGAAAGTGGTTCCCCGTACATTTTCAGAAACCTTCATTAGGGGTCAAGTCTTGACTTAGGACAATTTTATTCGACATCGATGATTTCCTGTAATTTTAGCAGGGTCCGGGAAAGTTTCCGATCGGTTTTTAATTTCATTTTCAACCTGCCCACGGCTCTCGCCACTCCCGAATAACCGAGCGAACCAAATTCATTGGCAATTTCCTGCAATCCATAACCCCCCACCGTTCGGCACAGGTGCATGGCAATATTCCGTGCTAAACCGAAAGTACCCCGTTGGCTGGTGCGCAATTCCGCAGGCGGAAGTTGAAAATATTCAGCGCAAACCCGCCGAATATTATCCATGGAAGGAACTTCACGAATCTTCCGGCTCTCCGCTATCTCGGGACTTATGGCCTGTTTATTGATGTACCTCTCAATTTCGGCAATGAAACGTTCGCTCCCAAGAACGGGAGACAGACGGCCTTTGGAATAAAACCGGGTCATTTCATCTTCAATCTCCCCTTCCACATACCTTCGGTAAAGACTTGCGCGGTTTCTACTGCCGGTCATTTCCAATATGCGGGATGTCGAAAACCACTCATATTTTTTCTTTTCTCCAATATACAGGGGGTAGCTGGTCCAAAGGGGATCATGCATCCATTGAGGTTGGCCGGCTTCAAGAGGGTTGCGGTGAATATAGCGGCTGACATGGAGAAGGTAATTGTCCGCATCCACCAGGATGGCTTTGTACCGGCCCCGGAACAGAGGGCCATCCGTTTTCACACTGCGATTGAAACGCTGGGTATAAACCCCGTTCAAATGCCGCATGGCACGGCCCAAATTGCCTAAAGGAGTGTGAATCAGTAAATGATAATGGTTGTCCATCAGACAATAGGCATGGACCTCCCATCGATACGCCGAACGGATTTCCATTAACAGGTCGTGGAACAATTCCCGGTGATCCGCTTGCCTGAAAATGTTTTTCCGCCCGGCTCCCCGGTTCATCACATGATACCAGGCACCAGGATATTCTATTCGCAGAGGCCTTGACATTGTCATACCATAGGACTCTATTTGTCCTAAGTCAAGACTTGACCCCTTTACTTTATTTTACTTTTGGCCGGAGCAAATCATCGTCCTTCTGTTCGGTGAAAAATACCAGGCGGGGGCCGAATTGCTAAAAATCATTAGTTTTGCCATGGCAATGCTTGCGGTGGCCAACGTTATATTTACCTATAGCATGGCC
>JADFGI010000334.1 GCA_022567815.1 Nitrospinota bacterium | reverse complement strand
TGATGTTGGCACCTGCTGATCGGCGGCTTATTTCAATAAAATCATTTATGTAGAGGACGTTGCCACCGACTCCCGGTTTGCGGAATTCAGGAATCTGTTGCTGGCGCATGATTTGAGGGCGACCCTGTCTTGTCCCATCCGTAACGCTGATGGTAACGTCCTGGGAACTTTTTGTATTTTTTATAACAAGGCAAAAAAACCATTGGCCCATGAGATCCAATTGATTCAATCCGCCGCGAATCTTGCCGGAATTGCCATTGAAAGGAAACAAGCGGAAGAGCAGATCAAAAAATCACTTGATGAAAAAGAATTGCTTTTGAAGGAAGTTCATCATCGCACCAAGAACAATATGCAGATCATTTCCAGCCTGCTCTGGCTTCAATCCAAGGACATTCAGGAAGAAAAATACCAGGATATGTTCCGCGACTGTTCCAACCGGATTTTATCCATGGCTCTTCTGCATGAGAAGGTATATGAATCTTCCGATCTATTGGAAATCGATTTGCAGGAGTATCTGGCTTCCCTGTTAAGTGACCTTTTTGTTTCTTATGGTGAGACCACCGACCGGATTGAGTATAGAATTGAGACAAACGGCATTTCGCTGGACCTTGACTCAGGAATTCCATGCGGCCTTTTGATCCAGGAGTTGGTGTCCAATTCCCTGAAGCATGCGTTTCCTAAGGAACGCCGGGGGAAGATTTGGCTGGTCCTTTATCCCCGCGATAACGGGCAGATTGAATTAATTGTCGGCGATGATGGCATTGGTTTTCCCGAAGACCTGGATTTCCGTAAGACTCAATCCCTTGGGTTGCAGTTGGTCACCACGCTGGCGGAAAAACAGCTGGGAGGAACCATTGAACTTGATGGAAAGAATGGAACGGTGTTTAATTTTATTTTTGAGGGAGGCAAAATATGAAACCCGCGCAAAGTAAAATTCTTATCGTCGAAGATGAAAGTATCGTAGCAACGCACATCGCTGAAACTTTAAAGCTTTCGGGGTATGAAGTCACCGACACGGTTCCCTCCGGGGAGATGGCTCTACAGTCTGTTGGAAAAGACCAGCCGAACCTTATTTTGATGGACATTGTTCTGAATGGAGAAATGAGCGGCATCGAAACCGCAGAAAAAATCAACTCCGACCTCGATGTTCCCGTGATATTCCTTACCGCCTATTCGGATAAAAAAACACTGGACAAGGCAAAAAATATTGGCCCGTTTGGGTATATCGTCAAGCCCTTCAAGGAAAAGGATTTGAACAGCGCCATCCAGGTGGCTTTGGAAAAACACCGGCAGATTAAAGATTTAAAAAACAAAGAGGAATGGTATAAGGGTTCTCTCAAAAACCTGGCAGAAGCGGTGATTGCCATTGACGAAAAGGGCAGGGTTTCTTTCATCAACCGGGCGGCGGAATCTTTGACGGGTTTCACGGAAAAGAGGGTGGTTGGGAAACCCGTCCAGGAAATTTGTTTCCTGGAAAAAGAAAACATAGGGGATGAAGATCCAATCCTGAAAGTGATTGAAACGGGGAATCCAATCGATCTGAGAACTAATTTCATCCTCGGAAAAGGCGGAAAAATTTCCGCGCACGTCAATGTGACGGCGGTGCGGGATGGAACAGGCAATATTCTGGGAGCTGTTTTTGTCCTTCACAAAATCACCGATGCCGGGTTGCCGGAGAACCGTGAAGGCAATGGGAAGGGCAAACAATTGAGCTTTGAGAAAGGGTTAGGTAAAAGTACCCAAACTGTCAACCTTTGCCCCTGGTGCAAAAAAATATTCAATGAACTCATAGGTCGATGGGACTCAATAGAGCTGTATTTTAAAGACGCCAAGCCAGATTTGGAGTTCTCCCATTGTATGTGCTCTGAATGCGCCAAAGGATTGGGCTTGTTCGACCCAGATAAAACTAAATAGTCGGAGAGATGTTTGCAGGCTTAAACAGGGGGGGGCTAGTGTGCCTATCAAGGTTTACAGATTTGAATAGTTTCTTTCCCCAGGGTCCGCCCCCATAAGAAACCCGAAGAGATGAGCTTTTTTTTCGGGGTCGCCATGATTATAAATTCGTATGAGCTTTTCCATCAAATCCCTTAATTTCGGGTCCTGTCCATATTCTTCCATTTCCTCGTAGGCAAAAGGGGTATCGAGTCCGTCACTTGGAATACTGCCCTTTTTCATGGCTCCCCTGCCAGTAAGTAACCAGACAATATTGATATTTGTACTCAAATAAATTTTGGAAATGGTATCTGCGGAAGGAAGAGATTTATTATTTTCAATGTCCGATAACGATCCCTGCGAGATGGTTATGAGCTTGGCCAGTTCATAAGATTTCAAGGGGATAGACCGCCTCCATTCTCGAAGCCGATCGCCTAAAAATTTTGCTGACCCTGAATTTTTCCCTTGCATTATTCCGTGTTCCGATATAATATGTCAGAATTCCGGTAGTATTGCCAACAGTCGCTGGATACAAAAAAAGAATTTAATCGGAAAAAATTCCGACTAAAATTCCTGATCATGGATTATACCAATAAAAAATCAGCCAAATCCAGAATAATTGAATCCGGATTAGGGCAGAATTTGCCTAATTTAATCAAAAATCAATTAGGGGTATCTTCGGAATCAGGTAACTGATTTAGTTAATTAAAGTTATTGCGTTATCCTCCCCGACATATTCCTTGCCTCTCCAATATCCTTAAAAAAAGTAAATTTTAAGTTTTTAAAGAAAATATTTTGTTTTGGCAATTTTGTGCTGTCTTCCCTTTGTTTTAGGCTCAGTCCTTTCCCCGGGAAAAAATATTTCCAGTTTTGCAAGGAACAAAAATATGATGAAAGGCCGTTTTAAATATTCGGATATAGGAATATTTATCGGATTTTCAATCTATTTCTTGATTTTTTTCGGTATTCGGAAGCATAATAATGAGGAGGGATAAAATTGACTTCTTTATTTGATTAAAGTTGTTTGATTTTTAGCAGGATTGAGCGCGGAACGGCTTTTTGGTTAAGACGGGTATTTTTTTAGCAGGGAGTTCATACCATTTTCGAGAGGAAACATTGCCTTGAAAGAAAGTGTAGTAATAGTCGATCCTGAAAAATCCATGAGCCGTCCCACGAAAAAATTCCTCCAAGCCTGCGGTATCAAGGTCAAGGTTTTTGGTGAAGAAAAGTTGGCTCTGGAAAAAATCTCCCCCAAATGGAGCGGGATACTGTTGACTCATTTTGACACGCTTGTTGCCAGGGGTATGAAATTTCTTGCCAAGGTAAAACAACTTGATCCGGATCTACCCGTGTTGATGGTTTTAGATCATACAGGCATTCCTCTGGTGGTGAGCGCCATGCGGATGGGGGCTTACGACGTCATCCAAAAACCGTTTTCCAACAAAGATATTTTAAAAATTATCCTTGGCGCTCTGGAAAAACGGCGTTTGGTTTTGGAAAACCGGAGACGTCAGTCAGAAATTGGGACCAGGGAAAAACCGGAGTCTTTCGTCGCCGGTCGGTCCCCGATCATGAAACGTCTGAACGAAACCATGCGCCGGGCAGGTAAGGTGGATGCAGAGGTTCTTTTAGTCGGGGAAAGTGGAACGGGGAAAAAATTGATTGCCCGTTGCTTGCATGAGCAAAGCCCGAGAAGGCATAAAAATTTTATTGC
>JADFGI010000333.1 GCA_022567815.1 Nitrospinota bacterium | reverse complement strand
CTCGACAAGTCCTCCGTGGCTCGTTAGCGTAGTGATCGTCAGCCCCACTCTTCCTCCCCACGTAGTGGGGTCAGCCTCCCTTTTCCTCCCGCGTAGCGGGCCTGTCAAAATTTCCCTCACTCAACAATCATGCCCGCATAGGCCACTACATGATTCCGGTCGCCGTTGACTTCTCCGGAAGTCATGTATTTGACCAGCTCAGAGCGCCGCGCCCCCATTTCATTGGCGCACAGCAACATCACCGCGACGGGATTCATCCCGCACATGCTGATATGATTTTTCTCGACAGTTTTATATAACCCCTCCGCATCCCTATCCAGAATTTGGTCGATCGCTTTTTTATCCTTTTTCATCGCGCTGTCATGCGATTCATAATGAGTCATATCGGAGCTGGCGATAAGCAGAACCGGCCGCTTGATCTGCTGAACTCCGGTCAAAATAGCGCGGCTCACTTTCCTGCAATCTATAAAGCGCGTACGCATCATGCAGATGGGAACGATCTTGAATTCTTTACGATAATATTGCAGAAAAGGCAGTTGTGTTTCCAGGGAATGCTCATACCGATGCGCCTGGGAATCGGCATGAACAATAGGGGAAGCGGAGCAAATGGATTCCGCCAGCTCGGTGTCGATGGACAAGTCCCCCTGGGGCATGGACCAGACGCCTTCTGTCATCACAGATATGGGCTTGCCGTCGCCGGTATGGTTGGGCCCAATCAGAATGACCGTCTCGGGAATTTCGATCCTGGAATAGACGGCGCCCGCCGTATCGCCCGAATACATGAATCCCGCATGTGGCGAAACAATGCCGATCACGGGTTTTTTTTCGGTATTTTTCGGGATATGTTTTCTGATCTCATCAAGCAGTTCATCTCGATCAGCGGGATAAAATTTCCCGGAAACTGCTGGAGTTCGATTCATGTTTTCTCCCTCCCTTGTCTAAATAAACCCTGGCCGATTATTGCCTGATTTCCCCGGTCATGGGAACAAACACGACCCCGGTAATAAATTCTTTATGCAATCCATCCTTCTTTTTGGTTAAAACCACCAGATTCTGGGATAAACGGTGGCCGCCCAACGGCAGTACCAGACGCCCTCCCATTTTCAACTGGTCCACCAGCGGTTGAGGAATTTTCGGAGTGGCGGCGGTTATGAGTATCGCATCGAAAGGCCCCGCTTCTTCCCACCCCTGGTAACCGTCTCCATGCCTGGTTTTCACATTATCATAGCCAAGACGAGCTAATCGCTTGGCCGCTTCCTCGGCCAGGATCTTGACAATCTCGATGGAATAAACTTCATCAACGATTTCCGCAAGAACCGCCGCCTGATACGCCGAACCCGTGCCAATCTCCAGAACCTTGTCCGCCGGTTGCAATCGCGCGCTCTCAGTCATCAGCGCGACAATGTAAGGCTGGGAGATCGTCTGGTTTTCTTTGATGGGAAGCGCCATGTCGGCATAGGCGACATTTAAATGGCGGGCTTGCACAAACTCGTGACGGGGAACGCGCAACATTGCGTTAAGAACGGCGGTGTCGGAAATTCCGCGTTGCTTGAGGTCGAATTCGACCATCTGGCTGCGTTGTTCGGTGAAGCTTTCGCTGCTTGCAATCTCAGGCCAAGACCAAAGGATGACAGGCAAGGCCGTGGCGGCCAGGGGAAAGAAAAGGTTTTTAAAAAATGAGACCGTTTTTCTTGAGCCAGTCCTCGGCATCGAACCGTTGATTGAAATATTCCTGAAATTCAATCTCTTTTTTTGAAAGTCGATTACCATCGATATATTGGGGCAGATTTCTCTGTTTTTTCCTGCCGCCCTTCCTGGGAGGAGGATTTTCCGGGAATTCTTCCTCAACCTCCATTTCAAGGGATTCTGTTAAAACCTGCATTTTTAAAACAAGCACCATAAAACTTTGGGGGCAGATTTTTTCCTTCTTTTGAATTTCCGCAACAATTTTTTTTACTTTCTCGGAAGTCATCACCGCTTCGGTAATCGCTTTGGACAACCTCTCAAACTCACGTTCAGAACCCCCAGAACCATGTGCTTCGTCCACAAAACCCCCTTTGTTTATGTTTCCCTGCGTTTACAGCTCAAATTTAAAATAAACTCGCCAGTGAATATTGTCAAGACTATTCCATTCGACCACCGTATGCTGTTGAAAGAATGAGCCCTCACAACTAGATCGGCTGAATTTATGCGGGTATTAAATTTTTTCGGAGGAGGAATTCAAGCGCACAAGGGCCAAGGGTTTCCATGTAAAACCTTGACCTTACGCCCCTTTGCCGCACACAGAAAATGGAGGCCGGATGGCCCCGGACTGAGGGGGGGGTTCCCGGTCAGTATTTGGGAACGGAGGGATCCACTTTTTCAGACCATTCCAAAATTCCGCCGCGCATACTGCGGACGTTGGAAAATCCCATCTCAATCAATGCATTTACCGCCTTCATGCTACGGACACCCGCCTTGCAATGCAAAACAATTTCATCGTTTTGGCCCAGGCCATTGAGCTTGGCCGGGTCTTTCGCCTCGATTTCGCCCAGCGGGATCAAGGTCGCGGCATTGATTTTACAAATCTGGTATTCCGAGGGTTCACGAACGTCGATCAGTTTGAAGTCCCTGCCGTCATCGAGCATTTTCTTGACCTCAACCGCATCTATCTCCAAAGCTTCGTCAACGGCAGAATCATCCTGAGGAACAATTCCGCAAAATTGTTCGTAATCCACCAATTCCTTGATCGTGGGATTGTCTCCGCAGATGGGGCAGTTCTTGTCCTTGCGCAGTTTCAATTCGGTGAACTTCATTGCCAGGGCGTCAAAAAGGAGCAGACGGCCCACCAGAGTTTCCCCTATGCCCAGGATCAATTTGATCACTTCGTTGGCCTGGAGCAAACCAACAATGCCGGGTAAAATTCCCAGCACTCCCCCTTCCGCGCAACTGGGAACCAGCCCTGGCGGCGGCGGTTCCGGGTACAGACAGCGGTAGCAGGGACCTTCCTTGGCATAAAACACCGAGGCCTGGCCTTCAAATCGTAGGATACATCCATAAATATAAGGTTTGCCCAAAAGGACCGCCGCATCGTTAGCGAGGTAACGGGTGGGGAAATTATCGGTTCCGTCCACGATGATGTCGTAGTCCTTGAAAATTTCCAGAGCATTTTCGGAACTCAACCGGGTGTTATAGGTGACCACGTCGATGCTGGAATTCAAATCCGCCAACCGCGCTTTTGCTGAATCCACTTTCAATTTGCCCACAGTCGATTCGCCGTGGATGACCTGACGCTGAAGGTTGCTGAAATCCACTACATCGAAATCCACCAGCCCCAGTTTGCCGACTCCAGCTGCGGCCAAATACAAACCAAGAGGCGCTCCCAACCCTCCGGTGCCAATGCACAGAACCTTGGCATTACAAATCTTTTCCTGTCCCTCGACGCCCACTTCCGGCAATAGCAAATGCCGACTGTAGCGGTTGATCTGATCTTGAGTCAAAGCCATAACACAATTATCCCATTCAATTATTTCATCAAACGTCTTGTCTGCTTTCTTAATAAGATATTATTTTACCAAAAAAGGTTCAAGGCGGGCAAGATTTATGCGCGGTTCCCGGTCACCCTTTTGCCTTCGCTTCTTTAAACGCCTCTTCCAATCCCAGGACGGCTCCCTCAAT
>JADFGI010000332.1 GCA_022567815.1 Nitrospinota bacterium | reverse complement strand
AATTTGGAATTTTCCAATTTTTATTTGAATGTAAATGAGTAATGGTATAAATTTAATATACAAATACTTTTATTTTTTTTTTATTAGATAGCATGGCATAATAATTATAAATGATTTTGAGTATAAAAAATAATGCGGCAGGCTGGGGGCAAATCCTTCAATTGTTGCACTTGCGAGTTGAATCCGCAACATGCTGTTTCCATAAAATTAGGAAAATTCCTACACAAAGTAAGATAATTTAACAATTTGTGGTATTTAAATAATTTTAGTTTTGTATAATGATCGCGGATTTTGTATTTTTTCGGATATGTAAACAATTTTATTGGGGAGGGGATTTATTTTTTATCATTTCTAATCGATGAACCAACTAAAAACTGTGGAGGGAGAACTCATGAGAATCAGAAAAGATCTACTAAAATGTTTTTCGGTAAGTTTATCCATTGTGTTGCTTTACAGTTCGATGTTTGCCGGAAAGGTAAGCGCTGGTCTAACCGATGATCAAAAAAAAGAAATTGGAACGGAAATCACCACCATATATCGGGCGGCACGCGGTGTGATTGCAAAAAATCAGAAATTGATTAATGACGCCACTAAAGGCGACAAGGGTTTGAGCGCCGACGCCGTCATAGCCGCAACCAAGGTAAATTACAAGAAAGCCACCGGGAACGATTTTAAAATGGCTGATAAATCTACCCTGAAAGGCCAAACCCAGGCCGCGCTAATAGATGCCATTAAACAAGTGATGGACAATGCCCAGGATTTAATCAACGAAAAAGGCAAAGGATTAAAAGGATTTTTGCCCGCTATTTTTGCCAAACAGATGGGCGATGGTTTTAATAAGAACATAGCAGGTAAGGCTCACATCAAGTTGACGGCCCCTATGAATTATGTGCGAAATCGGGCAAACCGGCCTGACAAATGGGAGGCGAATGTGATCGAAACAATGTTCAAAGATTCTGGCTATGAAAAAAACAAGGTTTATACGGAAAATGCAAAGCACAAGGGCAAGGATGCATTTCGCCTGATTCTTCCTGAATATTACAAGCAAGCCTGCCTGAATTGCCACGGTGAACCTAAGGGCGCAATTGATATTACCGGAGGTAAAAAAGAAGGTGGAAAACTGGGCGAACTTGGTGGTGCGATCAGTTTTGTAATCTACAATTAACGGCGCCTCGAAAAATACAACCTGGACCGGGAGCCAACCCCTTACTTTAAGGGGTTGGCGATCACAAAGGCCAAAAAATATTAAATTTTAGAAGTTCCCTTAAATTTTATGGGAGAGGCTTTAAATGGACAGATTCAACTTGAAAATTGGTGGAAAGATTTTATTGCTCAATGGTTTTATTCTCCTGATGATGGCAGGAACTCTTTTATACAGCTACTATTCATTGGGGAAAGCCACAACAGCCATTGAGACCCAAAGAAATGCCTTGTCTCATATGCAAACAGCGGTTTCTGCTTCCAGAGCCTTTTCCGAATTGCGCTATTGGATGGTCGACCTGGCCCTGAGTTGGCAAAATGATTCCGAAACCAATGCCACTAACGCGCAAGAAAAATTGGAACAGCTTTTTGTGCAACTGGAAGAAACGAATCCGGAGCTCGTTCAAACTTTACGGCCACAGGTGGAATCCTTTTCAAAGTCCATGATAGAATCCGTTGATGCCTACATCGATGAAAACCGGGTTCTTGGCAATTCTCTTGTCGCCGATGGGCGGAAGAATTCCCTGGTCATTGATACCAAATTGAATGAACTCTTGTTAGAGACCCAGGCCAGCGCCAATGCAGAGGGGAACAAAGTTGTTGAGACAAACGGGCAGATTCGTAAATTTTCTCTTATTTTATTGGTAATCGCCATCCTTATAGGAGCATTTCTATCCTATTTTTTTGCCCGGTCAATCACCAGACCATTACAGTCCGTCATGGTTTCTCTGGAAGATATGGCCAACGGAAATTTAGAACAAGAGACGCTCCTGATAAAATCTGCGGATGAAATCGGCAGTCTGTCGAAATCCTTCAACGGTTTATTGGCCAGTGTCAAAAGTTTTCTGCAGAACACAGATGAACTGGTGAAAGGAAGAATCCCGGCATCGGACAAATTTGGCCTGCAGGGCGAGTTCGAGCAAAATTTAAAGGGCATGTATCACCAGGCTGTGGAGAAGCAAAAAGCCGATGCGGAGACATCGCGGATCAGCCAGATTGTTGAAAGCATGACCACCAACATATTGTACGCGGATGTGGATTTAAAAATTACGTATGTGAATCCGGCTTCACTAAGGACTCTTAAAAAATTAGAACATTTATTACCCGTTAAAGCGGATCAAGTTCTCGGCCAGGCAATTGATATTTTCCATAAAAACCCGTCGCACCAGAGACAGTTTCTGGCAAATCCGAAAAACCTCCCACACCAGGTTCAAATCCAGTTGGGACCGGAGACTCTCGATCTCGCCGTAGCCGCCATAAATGATCAAAATGGAGAGCTGATGGGTTTCATGGCCGGCTGGGCGGTGGTCACAGAATTGGTGCAAAATGAAAAAACCGCCAAGGAAGCGAGTGCTCGGGAACAGAAACAGGCTGAGGAGCTGAAGACCAAAGTAGATAGTATACTGGAAGTGGTCTCCGCCGCCGCCGATGGGGACCTGACCCGGGAAGTAACGGTCAAGGGCACGGACGCCATCGGCCAGATGGGCGAAGGTTTAGCGGCGTTCCTGCAAAAGATGCGTACCAGTATGATGGCCATTGGCCACAACGCCGAAACGCTGGCGTCTTCATCCGAGGAGTTGACGGCGGTCAGCCAGCAGATGGCGGGGAACGCGGAAGAAACTTCGGCCCAGTCGGGCGTTGTTTCCGCCGCTTCGGAACAGGTCAGTAATAATGTGAAGACCGTCGCCATCGGCGCAGAAGAAATGAGTGCAAGCATCAAGGAGATCGCGCAAAATGCCAACGAGGCGGCGCGGGTGGCCACTGAAGCGGTGAAAGTGGCGGATACCACCAATGCGACCATCAGAAAATTGGGTGAAAGCTCTGTTGAGATCGGTAAGGTCATCAAAGTCATCACTTCCATCGCGGAACAGACAAACCTTCTGGCGTTGAACGCCACCATCGAGGCGGCGAGAGCAGGCGAAACCGGTAAAGGATTTGCCGTGGTAGCAAATGAGGTAAAAAGCCTGGCCAGCCAAACCGCCAAAGCCACCGAGGAAATCAGCGCGAAAATTAGTGCGATCCAGACCGATACGGAAAGTTCGGTGGATGCGATTGCCGAGATTTCAGAGGTTATCAGCAAGATCAACGACATCTCCAGCACCATCGCCAGCGCGGTTGCGCAACAAACAGCAACCACCGCGGAGATTGGGCGCAATGTCAGTGACGCGGCTAGAGGAACCGCGGAGATTGCGCAAAACATCACGGGAGTCGCCCAAGCCGCAGAAAGCACCACCCAGGGCGCCACCAGTACGCAGAAAGCGTCCGGCGAACTGTCGAAAATGGCGACGGAACTGCAAAGTCTGGTCGGTCAGTTTAAAGTTTAAAAACTGACTGCAAGCAAGACGGATCAAAAAAAGGGGGGAACGGGCCGCAAAGCCCGTTCCCCCCTTTTTATGACCCGTTTGGTCAAAAAAGCCATGATACCCGAGTAGCGGAAGAACTCCTTTTTTTTACCATT
>JADFGI010000331.1 GCA_022567815.1 Nitrospinota bacterium | reverse complement strand
AAAAATTATCATTTAGGACCAGATCGATTTATCTGATATTTGAAGTGATATCACGACATTTTCATCTCTGGCAGCGGGGTTTATCATGTCTTGAAACGTCCAGGCTACAATCGATTACCTGGAAATGCCAAGCGGCGAACCGTTCAAACGATGCGCTGTGAAAAACAGGTCCCCGGTCACCACATCCAGTTAGATGTAAAATTTCCTGTCTTTGCTCAACCCGGCGGTACAAAGGTCAAGCGTTTCCAATACCCAGCCATTGATGTTGCCATCCGGATTGGTGATTTAAAAGTTCCCTTTTCGCATTCAGACTATTCGCTCAGATAATGGCCACGAATTCCAGGCAAAGTTTCATTGGCATGTGGCAGATAAAGCCCTCCGTCACGTCTACATCAAATCAGGAACGCCACGATTAAATAGGAAGGTGGAATGATCTCACAGAACAGACCAAGAAGAGTTTTATCAACTCTTGACATATACCGGGGAGGTGGACCTAAATGAATGGGAAGCTTTCTATATTTTTAAAACCACTTCTCAAACATTAAAAGTTTATTCTCCTATTGAAAAAGCCCATTTGGGATATAATTTAAGCTGTAAGGGTGCGGTTTTCCTTTTCCCAGATTTTAATTTTTAAGGAAAATTTTCATATTTTTTTCATTCCAGGTTGTTTCCAAACTCTAAAAGGAAAATTATTTTTTAGACGGGAGTTGGTGTTATGGATTCTGAATCACCATTGGGCATAAAAAGAATATTTTCGTTTGAATTTGTGGTTGATTATTTTGATCGAAGTCGTGAATTTTATATCAACAAATTAGGGTTTAACGAAACTCATAGATCGACCAAGGAGTGGGAGGAAAATTTCTTAAGCAGGGGGATCTATTTCTCTGCCAATAACATAAAGGTATTAGTTTCTTCACCTCTATCTTCACATGGATATACGGCACAGTTTTTAAAGGCGCTGTCGCCGGGGGTCCGGAAAGTAACTTTTCTTGTTGAAGATTTACAGCAGACCATTCGCTTTCTAAGAGATCATTCCGCTACATTTATTCACGAAGAACAGGTGATTGAAACTCAGGCAACAAGTCACCGTTTTATTACCATTGCGACGCCCATCGGTTTTCTGGAATTCTCTTTTCTTGAAATTTGCGGAGATGAAACGTTAATTCCAATGTTTGAAACGTTGGCTCCCTCTCAAGGTTCAACATCCTCAATTAAAAAAATCGACCATTTGACCATAAACGCCCGCACGTTATATCCGATTGCCAATTTCTTTGAACATACGATGGGAATGAAGGAGTACTGGAGTGTTGCCTTTCATACTCCTGATTACAGTTCTGGCGAAAAGGGCACCGGCCTGACTTCAAAAGTGATGTGGGATCCTGTGAGCAAAATTAAATTCGCCACTAATGAACCCCTATTGCCGCATTTCGAAAAATCCCAGATCCAGACTTTTATTGATCGTAATCATGGGGCAGGTATTCAGCACATTGCTTTTTCCGTCGATTCTATAATAGAGACAGTCAAGACGCTTAAAAACCGGGGCCTTGAATTCCTGGATATCCCTGACTCATATTATGATTTGCTTATGGGTAGATTACAAAAAAGCAAAGTCGAACATATTGATGAGAGTCTGGGTGATTTAAAAAATAGCCACATACTGGTCGATGGAAAAGATGGAAAATATCTATTGCAGATTTTCCTGAAAGACGCCTCGGTTCTTTACACAGAGGATAAGGCCGGACCTTTTTTCTATGAAATCATTCAGCGAAAAGGACATCAAGGGTTTGGAGAAGGAAATTTCAGGGCGTTGTTTGAAGCCATTGAATATTTGGAGAGGCAAGAGTGAGACTGTTGCGTTATGTTACGGAAAAGAATGAACCTGAACATGGTGTTCAGGTTGGCGAATCTGTTTACCAGCTTAAAGATATTACAACCACCGAAGCGCTTGAATCTCTTGAAACAGGGAGTGAACGATGGAAACAAATTTTAGAGCAGACGCCTGTTCCTCTCAACAGCGTTTCTTTGCTGCCGCCGGTTGAAAATCCTGGAGCTTTTTTGGATTTTTATACCTTTGAACAGCACGTGAAAACCAGCCGAGGAAAACGGGGTTTGAAGATGGTCCCCGAATGGTACCAGTTTCCCGTATGGTACAACGGATCGACAAGATGTTTTTCTGGAAACGGAACGAGCGTGGATTTTCCCGTAGGAGAGACAAAAAAAGATTTTGAACTTGAATTGGCAATTGTCATTAAGAAAAAATGTTTTCGCGTTCGCGAAAAAGAAGCCTCAAACTACATTGGAGCCTACACCATCGTCAATGATTTCAGCGCACGCGCACTTCAGGAAAAAATCATGCGTATTGGCCTGGGTCCTGCCAAGGCAAAAGATTTCAACACAGGGTTGGGGCCTTGTCTGGTGACCCCGGATGAGATTATCGATCCAAGGGATTTAACAATGCGTGCATGGGTCAATGAAGAACTCTGGTCAGAAGGAAATAGCGGGGCCTCGCATTTTACTTTCGAACAGATGATTGCCTACGCTTCTGAAGATCAGACTCTTTATCCGGGAGATATCCTTGCCAGTGGAACGGTAGGATCGGGTTGCGGTTTGGAGCAGGACCGGTTTCTGAAAAAGGGGGACAAGGTTGTATTGGAAATCGAAAATATAGGAAAGCTCACTCACTGGATTGGATGACTCATGTTTAGATACCTTCGTTTTGGCACTTTGCCTCCCATGCACCATATTACTCATTATTCGTCCGATAACATTTTATTAAACGAATATTGTTTTACCCGCCAGGGTTTTGAAGATTGTTATTCCATTTTGTATTTTTACAATCCCCCGACCCAGGAAACGGAAATAGAATCTTTTAATGACGCGACATGGTCACTCTCTGCCAAAAGAAAAAATCCCCTGCTTCAGCGAAGGCATTTCAAAAGCAATCGGTTTGATTCGGGGAAAGGGTTTATATCCGGCCGATTGTTATTAGCCTTTAATGAAAATTTGAACTTTGGATTATGCCATCCCGAAGTGCCTGAAAGTTTCTTTTTTGCCAATAATGATGCTGATGAACTTTTCTTCCTGCGGGAAGGAGAGATAGAATTGCAGTCGCTATTCGGAAAAATCCCGTTGGTTGCGGGAGATTATTTGATTATTCCCAGGT
The DNA here is from genome assembly GCA_022567815.1 of Nitrospinota bacterium. Lineage (GTDB taxonomy): Bacteria > Nitrospinota > Nitrospinia > Nitrospinales > VA-1 > JADFGI01. The sequence goes on along the minus strand of JADFGI010000331.1, from coordinate 495 downwards.
CTTGCCCCTATAGATTTAATTTTTCCAATAAACCCCGTCTCATATTTGTTGAGGCAAACCGGGGAATAGGAATTCCTCCAGAATACTTGAATAAAAACGGGCAGTTTAATATGGACGCGCCCTATTCCGAGAGGAGCTTTAAGACCCCTGAATGGGATGAGGAACTTTTTTCATCAGATGAACCGACCACCATCATCCGGAAACACCAAAACCAATTCACTCGCACTTTTTACTCAAAGAACTATTTTAAGATGTCCGGCTGGGATGGATATGTATATCCTTTTGCCATCAACCTGAAGGACATCCAACCTAAAACAGGACGTGATCTTTATGGGGATGATTCGACGGCGGACTGAGAACGTAAGGACCGGAAACGGGGACACGGATGTAATCTCGTCCCACAAATTACCTGTCATGTTGGTCCGGCCCCCTGTATCACTTGTGCAACAATGGGCCGGACCGACGCCGCACTCGGAAAGGGGGAATATTCCCATC
>JADFGI010000330.1 GCA_022567815.1 Nitrospinota bacterium | reverse complement strand
CTATCATTTGCCTTGTGGGACCACCCGGCGTGGGAAAAACGTCGCTGGGCAAATCCATTGCCAGGGCTATGGGCCGCAAATTCGTCCGCATCTCTTTAGGGGGCATCCGGGATGAAGCGGAAATCCGTGGTCACCGCCGAACTTACATTGGAGCCTTGCCGGGGAAGATTGTTCAAGGGATGAAAAAAGCCGGGGTTGTCAATCCCGTTTTCATGTTGGACGAAGTCGACAAAATGACCAGCGACTTTCGCGGCGACCCCTCATCCGCCCTGTTGGAGGTTCTGGACCCGGAACAAAATGCAAATTTCAACGACCATTATCTGGAAGTGGATTACGATCTTTCCAATGCCCTGTTTATCTGTACCGCCAACGTGCTTCACACCATCCCCCAGCCCCTGCTCGACCGAATGGAAGTTTTGCGCCTGCCGGGATATACCGATCAGGAAAAGGTGAATATCGCGGAAAAATTCCTGATCCCAAAGAAAATGCAGGAACACGGCCTGCTCAAAAAAAATCTCGAATTCGGCAAAAATGTGCTGGAGAGAGTCATCCGTGAATACACCCGTGAAGCGGGCGTTAGAAATCTGGAGCGGGAAATTGCCACCCTGTGCAGGAAAGTGGTCATGGAAGTGGTCAAACAAGGGAAAAAATTCTCATTAAAACTGATCCCATCCCAGTTGGATAAATACCTGGGCATCCCAAAATTTCCACCTAAGGAAACCCTCCAACCGCTGGATACTGGAGTTGCTATTGGCATGGCGTGGACGGAATTCGGCGGAGAACTGCTTTATATCGAAGTCACCGCCATCCCCGGAAACGGAAAACTGGTTCCCACCGGGAAACTTGGCGATGTCATGAAAGAGTCCGCCCAGGCGGCGATGACCTATGTCCGGTCGCGGGCGGGTGAACTGGGGCTGGCGAAAAACTTTTACCAGAAAATGGACATTCATTTACACATTCCTGAAGGGGCGGTTCCAAAAGACGGACCCTCGGCGGGAATTGCGATGGCGGTGGCGCTGATTTCAGCTCTAACTCGGACACCCGTCCGTCATGACCTCACCATGACCGGGGAACTGACGTTGACGGGAAAAGTTCTGCCCATTGGAGGATTGAAAGAAAAGGTTCTCGCCGCCTATAGAACCGGCATTACCAATATCATTCTTCCGAAGGACAATGAAAAGGACCTGCAGGACATCCCCGCGAACATTCGCAAAGCCATTACGTTTCATCCTTCTAGCTCTATGGACGAAGTCCTGAACCAAGCATTTGAAAAAAAATATAAACTGGGGAAAAAAACTTCCGCAAGAAAAGCCACTGCTAAAAAATCCAAAAAGCAATCTCCCGCCAAAAGCCCCGCCGCTTCCACCTTCAATTGACCCCCGTTACACGGGGAGGAAACGCCCACTACGTGGGAGGGCTACGCTCGCTTCGCTCACCAGCCCAGAAAGGCCATAAATCCATCGCACGTAATAGTTGGGTCCAGCGTCACGCCCACTACGTGGGAGGATAAGTTTAAGGCTCCGTTCGCTGTGCTCACGAGCCCCTAAAAGCTATAAATCCATCGCACGTAATAGTGGGTCCAGCGTCACGCCCACTACGTGGGAGGCTTTCCCCCTCGCGGGAGCGAGTCACATATCCGGGTCGAAGTTTTCGTAAGGCACGTTTTTTTCTTCGTTAAGCGCGAGAACCATGTATTCGTTCGTTGACGAAAGTTTTTTCACGGTTTCCAGAAGCGTCACGGCATCGGAAAGAAATCCCTGCTTGCTGATGGCATCCACCCGCCGCTTCGTCAACTCTTCGTAAAAATCGATCAGGGGCGCTGATTGCGCAATTAAACCTTCGATGGATTTATAGTCGAGATCCCGTTTTTGGTTTTTCTGCCAGTATTCGGCATATTCCAGCCAGATCTCGATATCCTCTTTAGCGTCACCGAGGTCCATGAATTCCCTGGCAACCGCTTCTTTACCCTTTTCGGAAACCTTTTGCGAAATAATCCGCGAAATATTATCCTGTGGAAGACCCTTGGCTGTTTTGCAGAGATGGCCCAGCGCAAAAATCAATTTATTGACCCTACTGTCAATCTGCATCCCATTTTCCGAATAGTCACGTATCTCCGGCGAACGTTCAAAAGCACCCCACATTCCGCCTGCCTTTTGCACGGCAGTCCTTTTAATATCCAAAGGCAGTAACAAGGCAAGACAGGAGGCTGTGTCTTTCACGGAACCTTTAACCTTTGAGGATTGGGTCGCCGTTAATTTTTTGGCCAGTTCCTCATTGACCGGAATCTGCTGTGGCGCTGTATCCTGCTTGGCGAAAAAAACGTCCTTGGTTTTTTTCACGGTTTCTTTCCGAACCCATGTATGTTCCCTGGGTGGCAGTTGGACTGCGGGTTCTTCCGAAACCTCCTCAGCGCAAGCCGGCAAAGCCGCCATCACCACAATCAATAACGCCCCCATTACAAATGCATCTTTGGACATATGAACCTTCCTGACAAGTTTTGAAATTCGTGTAATTCCCATTTATACATGAATTCCAGAAAATTTTCAGCCCCACTACGTGGGAAAGAAGCTAGGGCCTGACGCTACGCGAGGCCCTGAAAACATACAGGGGTAGCAGGGATACTCTTCGCTTGTGATATCCTCTTCATTAGCTTTCATGCCCCGCAGGGGTAAAAGGGGTACACGAGCCCCGGAGAGCTATAAATCTATTGCACATTAATACTGGGTCCAGCGTCATGCTGGCGGCGTGAGCAATTTCCCTCTCGCGGGGCGAGCGCTCTCTGCGGAGGAGCCAGCGTCACGCTGGGCTGGTTGCCCCGGAACAATTTTCCGAGACGGCCTTTAGGAAAATACGAATAATGACGATAATGACCTAAATAATCAGGATGTTCTGACATATGAAAACAAAAAACCTTATTCCCCTTCTCATCCTCCTGCTTTTCATAACCGCCTGCGAAGTCAAAATGGCTCCGTCAGAAAGCTGGTCCACCTGGTTTAGAACCCAGTCGGACTCCAAGTATTACAAGGGAAAAGCGGAAAAACTGGTCAAGCAACTATCCAGGGATATCTTCGAATACGAAATCAACAGGGTGGTGGTGATCGATCCAGTCAACGCGGACAAGAAGGCGCCCATTCTTGGGGAATATATTTCCGCCAGGGTGGTTGAGGCCATCACCAAGGACAGGGTTTTCCGGGTGGCTCAAAAGGGGGAAGTGGATGATGTCCTGACCAGGCTGAACCTGCCACCGGCCTACGCATACACCCGGTCAGAGCTCGAAAAACTGGGGAAAGCCCTCAACGCGCAAGCTATCTTGACGGGTAAACTGACGGATTTAGGGACGAATCTTGATGTTCACCTGACGCTCATCGACATTGCCAGCGGAGAGGTCATCGCATCCGCAACGGAAGCCCTGACCCGCACCAAGTTCGCCGTGGAATTGATGCGGCATTACTGATCCCCGCTACAGGGGAGGAAACTCTAGGCTACGCTCGGCTTCACTCACCAGCACAAAAGGACCGTTATTCTCGTCATCGTGAGCCGCTAGAAGCGACACGGCAAGTCTATTTTGGAAAGCCTGGGAATTCCTGTCAAGCAACCTGCTGGCTCGGAAGTGTCTCAGTTTGGAGTGGGGAAATTATAGAATAACTTCATCGGGGGATAGGTC
>JADFGI010000017.1 GCA_022567815.1 Nitrospinota bacterium | reverse complement strand
CCGACGCGCTCGAGGGCGGCGGCGAACGCGGCCACGAACGCGAACAGGAAGCGTGCGCTCTGTACGGGGTTATGTATGGAGTCCGACCGGAGATCATTGGATTCGTGCGGAACGGCAAGTGCGGTGCGAGCCCTGATCGTCTGATCGGAGACGAAGGCTTGCTGGAAGTAAAAGACGCTGACCGGCACATCCAGATCGAACGACTGCTCGCAGGAGTTGTACCGAAAGAATACGTGGCCCAGGTGCACGGACAGATCATGGTTTGTGACAGGCAATGGTGCGACTTCATGTCTCACTGCCGCGGTCTCCCACCGCTAGTCATCCGAGTCTATCGTGACGAGCGATACATCGCTGGTTTGCGGATCGACATCAACAAATTCGACGAAGAGCTATACGAACTCGTCGACAAGATAAAGGCAATGGAATGAAAAAGAGAACCGAAACACCCACCAAAGATTTGACGGTTGTTGAGCGCGCAGTCATCGCGTTGGGCATGCAGAACAAAGCGACTGAGTTGACCGAACTCGCCGCCAAGAGCGCGAACCTGACCGAGATCACAAACGATGACGGTTATAAGCAGATCCACGCTGCCCGAATGGCGCTACGAACCGAACGTATCGATCTCGTAAAGAGAGGCAAGGAGGCCAGAGAGGATGCCAAGGAGTTTTCGAAAGCCGTCATCGCGGAAGAAAATCGACTGCTCGGACTTATCGAGCCAGAAGAAAAACGGCTCAAGACGCTGCAGTCGGACCACGACGAAAAACTCGAAACGGCAAGGCAAGCGGAAATCGATGCCGAGGTTGAACGTGTCGAGAAAATTCAGGCGCTCATTGAGGGTATTCGAGCGGTTGTACCGGCCCTTCACTCCGTCGCCGCACCATCATCAGAAGTGGTGCAGTGCGATATCAACGATATTGCCGCGATCGAAATTGATGAGTCTGTGTATTCTTGCACTAAGGCTTGCACCTTAACGTGCTCGTCTGGTGTAAGATCATTGGCCGAAACAAAGTGTTTTGGCGGTTCTTCGTCTGGGTGTTCTTCCATCCACTTTTGATAAAGCGGGTGATAAATCACGTGTTCACCAGTACGATCTCTTCGCGTCATAGCGAAATCATAAACTGGCTCAATGCCGCGAACGTGTTTCTCAACTGGAAACGGTGTTAAACATCACCTCACTGTTAAATTCTCAATTGGACCTCAAAGAGCTGTTAAATGTAATCATGAAGACCGCTAAAAATGTGATGCAGGCCGAGATTGCCCTTCTGGGGTTAATCGACGAGGAACGCGGAGACCTTGTTTTTCAATTGGCGTTTAGCGGCAAGGGCAGCCTCATGGAAAATCTGGGAAGCCTCCAGCGGCTGAAGTTAGGGTCCGGGATCAATGGAACGGTTTCTAAAACCGGAAAAGCCATTATGGTTGCGGATTACCACGACCATCCCGCCTATAAAAGCGAGTACGAAAAGCGCACCGGAATTCCATTTGGTCCCTTCCTCTGCGTTGCCATTAAAGTCAATGGAAAAATTCTTGGTTCCTGTTCTGTCATCCGGCGAAGGGGATCAGGGCGCCCGTTTACCATGAAGGATCTTTCCATGTTCCAGGTGTTCTGCGACAATGCCGCGCTCGCCATCCACAACGCTAAAACTCACCGGGTGTTGCTGGAAAATCAAAAACTGGAATCGGATATCGAGTTTTCCCGTTCCGTGCAGGAAAGTTTTTTGCCCGAATCGGTTCCAACACACAAAAAATATTTATTTGCGGGAAACACTCTGCCTTGCAAGGCTGTGGGCGGAGATTTTTATGATTTCATCCGCTTCGACAAGGACCACATGGGGATTCTCCTGGGGGACGTGTCGGGTAAGGGATTCCCCGCCGCTTTGCACATGGCCCGTTTGATGAGCGATTTTCGCAATATAAGCCAGACCACCAGCGACCCGGCGAGAGTGTTGTCGGAAGTCAATAAAATATTGTGTGAACGGGCTCGTGGGCAAGCCATGTTCACCACAGCATTGTTTATATTGCTGGATTTAAAAAATGATGTTGTATGCGCGTCCAATGCTGGGCATCTTCCATTGATGGTTTGCCGGGGAGGAAACAAAATATATGAAAAGGCGCCCGCGAGCGGGCCGCCCTTGGGCATTCTGCCTTACCCGGCTTACGAACAAACCAGGTTTTCTTTGAAGCCGGGAGATTTGGTATGTCTTTTTTCAGACGGGCTCCTGGAAGCGAAAGACTACAGAAATCAAATCTTTGGCCTGAAACGGATCAAAAAAATTTTAAGAAACCAGGACTACAAACCGAAGCGATTAAATGCCGAACTACAAAACCAAATCCTGGACTTTTCCAAAAACGCCCCGCAATCCGATGACATCACCCTTGTTTCTTTCAAGCGGCGATGAATTATAGTCCGGCCCGTCCGTTGCGCCTTGTTGACAAATCCTTACTTCCGGAAAAAGTTTTACAGTGTCAAAAACCCTTCCTCATTCCATGATTTTTGACATGTTAGAGGCCCGCCCTTTGGCGGTTTTTTTATTTGACCCTTTGCACACCAAAAAATCTTTCCTCAGTAGAATCTATTTCTTTGTGAAACAAAATCCTTTCTTTGGTTGGCCTTGGAATATTTCCTGCCTCTAAGTAATCAACTCAAAAATCATCTTTTGTGATTTGTGCGTATTCCCGCACATGTTGGAACAGATATTGCTTGGAGACGTAGCAATACATCAAAATATTCAATCTGTTGTTGGTTGTTCTTTTTTGCTCATGAGGAATGATGTTGCAAAACAAGGCGCATATTGGTCCTCCAGCCGGTTTTGAAGAGGACGGAAGAAACTTTCGGCGCAAGCCGGTCAATATGGGCATGTTTTTTTCCGACCTCAAACCTCTCTCCAAAGAAAAACCTCTTCGGGCCAACCTGCTTGATATTGGTTTCGGTGGCGCTCGCATTTCTACATCCCAGCCATTGAAGAAAGGAATGTGGATTCATCCGATCACCTACGATGATTCCGCCAAGGGAAGCGGTTCCGCTTCCATTTTGGAATCCTGCTGGAACGACAAGGCCAAAGTCGTTTGGGAGGAAACTGAACATCAGGAATCAGAGAAGGAATCAGCAAATTACAGGTACGGGCTCGAGTTTGCCAACGATCCTAAACGTGTTTTGAAGTACAGGTTTTACCAGCTCCTTCCCAAATTGATGATGATCTTTATAGGCTTGGGCATCGTCAACATTGTGTATCTGAAGTGGTTCAATTTATTTTACTATTGGTACGACCCGGTCGTTCACACTTACAGCCTGTTCATCGGCGTTTTTATTCTTTCCCGATTTGTATTGGCGTTATTTTATTCCCCACCTCCCGACAAGGGATATCTCCCGACCATCACCACCGTCATTGCCTGCAAGAATGAGGAAGATTCAATTCGCAAAACCATTGATTGTGTGTATCGATCCGATTACCCAAAAGACCGTCTGGAAGTGATTGTGGTGAATGACGGGTCCACCGACCAAACTTTGAAAGAAATGAACATGGCTAAACGGGCGCACCCTAACCTAAAGGTCGTCGAATTTGAGGAGAACAGGGGCAAGCGTGCGGGGATGGCCATTGGGGCGAAAATGGCAAGGGGAGAGATTCTCGTTTATATCGATTCGGACAGCTTTATCCAACGCGATGGGTTGTATAAAATCGTGCAAGGGTTTGTGGATGCGGATGTCGGAGCAGTATGCGGACACGCCTATGTGACCAATGCCAGAAAAAACCTTCTGACAAAAATGCAGGAGGTCAGGTATTTCATCGCCTTTCGTGTGATTAAGGCGGCGGAATCGTTGTTTTCAAATGTCACCTGTTGTTCGGGATGTTTTGCGGCCTACAGGCGTGAATACGTGATGCCCATTCTCTCTGCCTGGTTGCACCAGAAATTTCTCGGGACCCAGGCCACCTTTGGGGACGACCGCAGTTTGACAAATTTCATGCTCAGAAAATACCGGGTGATCTACCATTCCGAAGCTGTTTGTACGACGATCGTTCCGGAAAATTATTTTAAGTTTTTTAGTCAACAACTCCGTTGGAAAAAATCCTGGATTCGCGAATGTTTTTTAGCGGCGCGTTTCATGTGGCGCAAGCATCCGTTTGCGGCGTTGTCATTTTATGGAAGTGTCCTGTTTCCATTGGTGGGTCCCTTTATAATTCTGAAAGCAGTCTTTTTGCCTGTATTGGGGTACGGTCCTGTTTCCTATTTGTACCTGTACGGGGCCATTTTAATTTCGTTTATGTTCAGCCTGGTGTATTTGGTTTTCAACCGAAAAAGTTTGTGGATTTATGGAGTCAGTTTTTCCATCTTCTACATTCTGTTTCTTTCCTGGCAGACTTATTATGCCCTGCTCACGGTGCGGAAAAACCATTGGGGCACGCGATAAATTGTGGGAGAACGAAGCTCCGCTTATGCTTGCAGAACTTTTAAAAGGGATAAGTATGCCTGGTATGTCCTGATTTTTTTTATTTTGGCATCGGCTTGGGGAGTGGGAGCGTTTCGGGAAAATGATCGCGTTCAACTCCGCCCCTGGGAAAGCTCAGTTTCCAATCGGGCAACGATAACAGTTCTGGAATTTGACCGGGTGGTTTTGGAAAAAAGCAAGAACCATATTTACTATAAGGATTTGCGGAAGCAACTCAAAGCTTTAAAAGAAAATGGATTTGAGGCAGTCACCGTAACTGATATTTTTAAATTTTATAATGAGGATAAAAAACTGCCCGAAAAATCAGTTCTGCTGATTTTTGCAAATGGATATCTGGAAACCTATGCCACTGTTGATCCTATTCTCAGAGAAATGCGGTGGCCTGCGGCGATGACTGTAATTACAGAAACCGTCGTTAATAGAGAAACCTTTTTCCTGTATTGGGATCGACTGCGGCACATGGTTAAAAGCGGCGTTTGGAGCCTGGTCTCAGCAGGGCATCGCAGGCGGGAAGAGATATCGAATGCCAAGAGCAAAGTGTCTGAAACAATTCTGACTGATTACAAGATCAGTCGTGACTTGGTGGAGGCAAACATTCCGGGATACAAAATGCTGGCCTATTCCTCAATTTTTTATAAAGCCCGTAATTACATAAAAAAATTTGATGGAAGGGATTCGGATGAACGTGCGTTGAAAAAAATTTATCCATTGAGATTTATGAACAGCTTTGTCGGAGTCAACGATAAAAGTTCCGATCCGTTTCGGCTGAGACGGCTCAGGGTAAAACCAGGATGGAAACCTGAGACTTTATTGACCTTGATGAATCAAGGGATTCAGGCAGTAACCGCTGACGGAGAAAATACATCATTGGCGGAATCCATATGGTTTCGAGAAGATGGGGAATGGGTTGACACTTCTTCTCATCAAAAATATCCTCCGGGACAAAATGCTCGTTTGACAGAAGTGCCAGATTCAGAGCAAGGAATCCATCTTCACGGTGTTCCGGGAGCGGGTATCTTTTTTCCCGGAAACAACAGGGTCGGCAATTGGGTTTTGGAGGCTGATATCCGTTTGGATCGAGGTGAATTTTGGATCCGTCAAGATTCATTTAAAACGGGTGATGGATGGCGGATTGGCGGCAATTCTCAGAACATAAATGTGCAGGTTCGCGTTGCCAATGGGCAATACGAAAACCTTGCCAGTTCCAGGGCGGGGATAACACTTGATGAATGGCACCACTTGAGACTGGTCAAACGAGGGAAGGGAATCATGATGAATTGGGATGGCCGGACTCTTTGGGATTTGCCTGTTTCGGCACCCCATCTTATGGATGGCGATATTGGACTTTGGGCCTGGTCGGAAGAGGGAGAAGGTTCCTTGAGTTTGTCCGATGCCAGAATCTCGTTTTTTCCCGATGACATTCGGTGGTTGGAAACATATCCGGAAGAAAATGATATTCAACTCCTTATCAAATATACAGAAAAAATTTCAGGAGTGACAACGATCACCCATACGGTTCAAGGAAACCAAACTGATGCGGTTGCCTTCGATAAGGATCTCTTCCAAATAATATCCCACAGGTATGGTTGGGATTTCATTCCGACCCTCAGGGTTTTGCCGCAAAAACAACCATCAGGTAAACCAGACTCTGATTATGGAGGAAAAAACGAGTATAGGGATACGGAGATTTTTCCGACATCCACAATCAAAAATTTGGTGAAGCAAAATCACTGGACGCATGTACACCTGGATTTAAGTCGCTTGGGAGGAGAAAGGAAGAATGGATGGTTTTCCCAGATTGTAGAATTAAATCATGAATTGGAAAAAATAAACTGCCGCCTCCTTGTCACCACGGAAGGCAGGCCGGATGCCAGCCAATCCCTGAAATTCAGATTACCTTTGCGGAAGAACGATTTGAAATCGAACTGGCCGGTTGCAGAACGATCCCATTAACATCTTGTAATTGGATTGAAAGTTGAAAGGTGAAATTTCTGAAGAAAAGACTTTTAGGCCGAATGGCCGTTTTTTGCGTTCTGATTTCTTTGTTTGCAACCCAATCCGCTCTGGCAAGGTCGAAAGGGCAGTCTGCTTTGGACCTGGGGACGAAGCTATACCATGAAGGACGTTACCGGGAAGCCGCAAAATCTTTTGAAGATGCGACGAAACTTGATCCGGGACTACTCAAAGCCTGGAAAAATCTGGGCCGGGCATATTACAAATCGGGAAAAACGAAGGAAGCCCTGCGAGTTTGGCAAACCATTTTAAAAGTAGAACCGGGCAACCTGGAAATTCAAAATTCCGTTGGTTTTTTGCACATGGCGAAAAGCCAGTGGCGCCGCGCAATTCCTCACCTGGCAACCAGCCTGAAATCCGGCCCGGATCAAAACCTTGTTCGCATACGTTTGGGAAAAGCCTATAAGGAAATCGAGCAATACGACCGCGCTGTCAAACTGTTTGAACACGCATTGAGAATCCAACCGAATGATTTGGATGCCCTCATACCGCTTGCCGATGTTTATGAAAAATTGGGCGAGCGGGGCTTGGCGATTTCGATCTATAAGAATTATATATCATCGCCTCCCAACGTTATTGCGGAGGAAGAAAAAAACGGAATTGCCGGTAGGTTGTCTGGCTTGCTTGCCCAGCAGGGGAATGAACTGTTTCGCAAAGGCCAGTTCCAAAGAGCAGAGACGTTTTACATAAAAGCCCTGAGTATGAGACCGGACAATAAAAGGGTTCTTTTGAATCTGGGCTGGGCTCTGGAAAAACAGGGGAAATATAATGAGGCTGTAAAAGCATGGCTCAAGACTGTTGATAAAGGTTATACAGGGTTCCAGCTATTCCATCAAATTGCCAACGCCTATTATCATTCTGGCCAGATCGGCAAGGCCCAAACTTGGTACCATAATGCGGCAGGAATAGACCCGTCTAACGATTTAATCCAGTTCAGGTTGTTTGAGTTGGCTATGAGCCAAAAAGAAATTCCCAATGCGCTGACCGCATTGCAGAATGTGTTTGCTGAAACGGGTGCAGACCAGGTTTGGTCCCTGAGAGCGGGTGACCTTTTTATTCGTAACGGTAGTCTCGATCAAGGGGTAGAGTTTTTTCTCCAGCGTCTTTCCCATTCCTCAAACCAGGAAACGACGAAAAAGGTTTTGGGAAAGTTATATGTCAAAATAGGCTCCCGCGAGCGGGAAGCTGGAAATATCCGGAAAGCCATTACTAATTATGAAAAAGCGCTTTATTACGAAACAGATAATGCCACCATCTACCGGGATTTAGGATGGCTCTACTGGCAAAAGGGAAAACAGGAATCCACCCAAAAGATATGGAAGCAATATCGAAATAAATTCCCGAATGATTCGGAACCTCATAATTTATTGGCGCGGTTGTATTTGTTTCAGGGTTCCTATAAAAATTCCTTGAGGGCGGTCAAGAGGAGCCTGGAAATCAAGGAGGATCAACCCGAACAGAAATTATTACAAGTGAAGGCATTGTTTTGGAACAAGCGGTATGCTCAGGCGATGCAAAAAACAAAGCTGATCGCTCAGGAATATCCGGATCATCTCCCAATTCAATATTTCTATGGGGAGGTATTGATGCGGTACCAGGATTTTAAAAGGGGCGAAGTTCAGTGGAGAAAGGTGTTGGATATGGGATCGGATTCACCTAGGGCGAATTTCTACTGGATAAAATCGCTTTACGAAACGGGAAATTATCAAGGTGCGCTCCAGGAAGCGAGAAAATTTCTGGACAGCAACGAGCCTTATGCGCCGATTTTAAAACTGTTGCGCGACGATGCTATTTTTCGGGAGGACAATCAGGAAGCGATATTTTGGCAAGAAAAGCTCCTGGATCATTTCAGGGATGATGCTGGTCAATGGCTGAAAATGGCCCGCTTGTACAAGGAAGAAGATGCGCTCAATCAGGCCAATTCAACCTTAGGCGAAGCTCAGAAAAGGTTTCCAACCGATGTCAGAATTTTGCTTGCCATTGGAGATTTGCGGTTCAATGAAGGCAGGGTTGAAGAGGCTCTGGCAGTTTTCAACAACGCCATCCAAATCGACCCAAATGCCCGGCGAGCCTTCTTTGGCAAATTTCATTCCCTAATAGCGCTTGAGCGGATGGATGAGGCGACCCAGCATTTACAATCGGGCCATCATATTTTTCTCAAGGAATATGAGCTGGATTTAAAAATGGGAAATATAATGGAGGCGATGAACGATCCTGCCAAAGCAAAAACCTATTATTCCCGCGTTGCAAAGCCGCACCAGCATAGAGAATACATCCCCATTTTGCATTATAACGGGTTGAGCGATCATCCCCGCAATGGTTATCTGTGGATCAAGAAATTCGAAAATCAAATAAAATCATTGGCCGATAGAGGATACACAACCGTTACCATGGCTGAGTTAGGGAATATTTTAAAATCAAAATTGGTGTTTCCCGAAAAACCAATTTTAATAATTTTTGATGGCGGCTCCCGTGATGTCTTTCAACTTGGTGACCCGGTTTTAAAAAAATATGACATGAAGGCAACCATGTTTGTTCCCACAACCAGGATTTATGAAGAGGAGCCGCTCTTTGCAGGCTGGGAAAAAATCCGTCAATACGAGGAATCCGGGCGATGGGATATTCAGATTCGGGAAAACACAATTTCAAATGCCAGACAACCACGAAACGAAAATTTCAGATTGATCGGGACAGCCAACAAGACCAAAATAGCTAAAATTTATCAATTCGAATTTATTCAAGACCGAACGGGCTATAATCGGATGGAGCCCGGAGATACTCAAACTTCCCAATTACGGCGTTTTTCCGTGCCGCGAAATTGGGATGGAGACCGGTTGGTTCAACACCTTGCCGAAACTCATCCCTCCTATTTGGCTCAGCTCGCCCTGGCCAAATCCGAATATTGGAATGGGCAGGTTTCCGATGCCGAGAAGGTTTTTTCTGATCTGGTTGCACACGAACCCAGGTTGAAAAATAAAATTCAAATTTATCTTGCGGATATTTCTTATCAGGGCGGAAACTATTGGGAGTCAGAAAAACTTTTGCAAGACATTCCCATTGAGGAGTTTGATCTCAACCCAAAAGTTGAAAAATTAAAGCAAGCGGTTGCCTGGAAAACCCGGCCTCGCGTCTTCGGCGGATTTGAATTCTTTCACGATTCCAACGATCGCACCAATCATTCAGAATCGGCCCGAATTTATTTTCCTTTGAAGTTTCCTCTGGAACTGATGCTGGAAGGCGCCATCGTTAATTTTGAGGAAGAGGGTCGGCGCAACCTGGATGGAAATGAGGTGACCGCTGGAATCAATTGGAGCGGATGGAAATCATTTCGCCTTGATGGAAAATTTCGCAACCGTTATATTTCTCAAAAGAACAGGTCCCAGAGTTACTGGGCGTCCGCTGAATACTTGACGAAACAGCATAAGGTTGAGTTCAACTGGTCCGATAGGGATATCGATACCGTGCAGGCCATCGAAAATGGAATTCAGGTGAAAACCTATAGGCTGGGGTATCAGACTCGATTTTCGCCGCCTCTCCTTGGCAAGGTCAGCCTGTCCTATCAGGATTATGATGACGGAAATACCGCATTCGATATTACAACTCGTTTGCGGTATACATTGCCGGAATTGAAAAACTGGAAATTTGGAGCCGATCTTTCATACATAGATTCCGGCTTTGAAGCACCTGCCTATTATACGCCCGACCAATTGCTAATTGGGCTTGCAAGGGTATTTTACCAGCGTCAGATCAGCAAAAATTTCGAGCTAAGGGCTGATTATGGTTTTGGTGGCGCAAGTGACAAGTTGAATGGGATTCGATGGGTCACCAAGGGAAGCGTCAAAATGGGCTATCGTTTTGCCAGACAGTTAAAAGCCGGTTTGGCTGCAAAATTTTCTGTCGTTCCAGGCTACAACAGCGTGAACCTGGAAGCGTTCATTGCCTACCGGTTTTAAACCCACCAGCCCCGCAACGCGGGCTCCTTCGCGGAGGGCGAGATTGCTCATGATCTCCGAAAAACCATAAATCAATTGCGCGTTAATATTTGATCCAGCCCACAGGCTGGCGGTTCATAAAAAATCTCGCAACTCCGATGCCAGCAGAGGGTCCTGCCTGCCGAGACTCCAAAAAACCACCTTGTCGAATCCCATGGAAAAAATATGATTGATCTTTATTTTCAAACTGAGAGCGTCTTCAAAATAGACGACTCCCGTGCCCGTGTTTAATTTATATGAGAAGAAAGGAACCTGGCTGGTTGTCTCGCGTTGCAATAGAGCCTGATGCGTATTTTTCAGCGCAACGATCTGGTCGTAATGAACCGTTGTCACCTTATTTGGGCTCCAATGCATGCCGCTTACTTTCAGGATCGGCACAATGGTTTCTAACTTGCATTGGCTTTTGGCATATCGCAGGACGTCGGATATCCAATCCACCGTCGCCAGAGGACCCGGCTTTGTTTTTTTGCCATGCAGATTGTAGAGCATGATCTGCAATCGGTCAGCATGTCGGCAGATCTCGGACCAATCCATTGCGGCATTGCCCAAAATGTCCCGATTCCGCGTTTTGGGTTGGACGGTTACGGATAAAGTTAGATTGCGCTTTTTTAATTCGCTGGATAACTCTGAAATGAAGCGAGAAAAATGAACCCGGTCTTCCGGTAGAAGATTTTCATAGTCGATATCGATGCCGGAGACTCCGTATTTAAGGGCTAAATCGATAATCTCCCGGCGATGCTTGAGGCGCAAGGTATTATTCTTTAAAATATTGTGAACGATTTGCGGGTCCTTAAGAATCGGTTTATTACCATCAATGCTTTTGACATCATTTACAATAGTCATCCACGTTCGGATCCCTGAATTTTTTAACTGACCGATCGCAGAACGATAATCAATGCCCTTTGAGTTAACCATAATGGGAGTTCCATCAACATCCAGTTGAGCGGAAAACAGAAAAATATCCCGATAAATTCCATTTCCTTTTAGGGCGGTTTCCATTCCCCGTTTAAAATCCCAGTAAGTCACCCATCCACCAAATTTAATGGGTGGTACTGCATTCATTACTCTCATAGAACAAGCGATGAGGAAAATGCTGAGAACCAAAACAGTTGGCCACCACCTGTAAGATTGTTGGCGCATTTCTATCATTAAAAAATATTTATATGCCATAATAATCCATTCATAAAATTTGTCTCAGGAAAAATAAATAGCAAACGACATCTTTCGGATTGAGCTGGGTTCGCAATCTGAAAAATAATTACTAGAAGGAACAAAGTATAAAAATTTATAGTTGGAATGTAAACGGAATCCGCGCGGTTTTGAAGAAAGGGTTTTGGGATTGGTTTGAGGAAGTTTCTCCCGACGTTTTGTGCCTTCAGGAAACCAAGGCACAACCGGAAAACCTGAATGATGATATTCTTCAGCCGAAGGGTTATCATGCCGTTTGGAACTCGGCGGAGCGCAAGGGATACAGCGGTGTCGTGACTTTCAGCAAAAAGAAACCGAAGTCGGTTGCGCTGGGAATGGGGATAGAAAAATTCGACATGGAAGGAAGAGTCATCCGCACTGAACACCAGGGGTTTGATCTTTTAAACGTCTATTTCCCAAATGGCACCAGCGGTTCCGAGCGTTTGCAATATAAAATGGATTTTTATGACGCCTTTTTGGGCTATTGCGAATCATTGCGCAAGCAGGGGAAAAAGCTGGTCATCACCGGGGACGTGAATACGGCTCATAAAGCGATAGACCTGAAAAATCCGAAAGCAAATGAAAAAAACTCCGGGTTTCTTCCGCAGGAAAGGGCCTGGGTCGATAAGCTTCTGGCTCATGGCTATGTGGATACCTTGCGCCTGTTTTGCCCACAACCCGATCAATATACCTGGTGGACCTATCGCGCCAACGCCCGGTCAAGGAACATCGGATGGCGGATCGATTATTTTATCGTTACCGAGGATCTGGTGAAACAGGTGAAGGATGCGTTCATTAAACCGGAAGTCATGGGTTCGGACCACTGCCCCATAGGATTGGACATTCTCTCAGCATGAAAAGCCCGGTTTCTCCCGATCAAAGTGTCATATTCCCGGACCGGATTCGGATCGAACGCATCTAATTTAATCAACGACCCCGTCGCAAGTGGTCAGTGTGACGCTGGACCAAAATTGAGGAATTAACTGTTTCCAATTAATCTATTACTCCTCCGGGTTCGTGAGCAAGTTCGCCCTCCGCGGAGGAGTCAGCCCTCCTGCGTAGCAGGCTTTTCTTCCCCGCGTGGCGGGGGGAATCATTCAGTATTTTATAAAAAGGAAACCCATGAGTTTTGAAACCGATCAAATCTATTCCGGCTTTAAACTGATCAAAAAGGAATTCATTCGCGAATTGAAATCCCAGTCGCTATTCTTCAAGCACGAAGGCAACGGAGCTGAAGTGTTGGTTTTGGAAAACGACGATGACAATAAAGTTTTCAGCGTTGCCTTTCGCACACCGCCAGAAAACGACCGGGGGGTTGCGCATATCCTGGAACACAGCGTTCTATGCGGTTCCAAAAAATATCCGCTTAAGGAGCCGTTCATCGAACTCATCAAAGGAAGCCTGCAAACTTTTTTGAATGCAATGACCTTTGCGGATAAAACCATGTACCCCTTGGCCAGCCGCAACCATAAGGATTTTAAGAACCTGATGAGCGTTTATCTGGATGCCGTGTTTTATCCGAATATTACGGAAGAAACGTTCATGCAGGAAGGGTGGCATTTCGAATTGGAATCGCCGGACAAGGAGATGATTCATAAAGGCGTGGTGCTCAATGAGATGAAGGGAGTCTTTTCCAGTCCCGAAAGCATCATCGACCGCCAACTCTCGCATTCCCTTTTTCCCAAAACGACCTATGGTTTTGAATCCGGAGGCGACCCGGTTTCCATTCCGGATTTGACCTATGACGAGTTCAAGGAATTTCACCGGAAGCATTATCATCCTTCCAACAGCCGGATTTTCTTTTATGGCGATGGCGACACTTTGGAATACCTTGAGTTTTTACAGGCAGAGTATCTGAAAAAATTTGATCGCATGGAAGTGAATTCGTCTATAAAAATTCAGAGAAAATTCAGCAAACCGAAACGCAAAGTCATTCAATATCCTGTGGCAAAGGAGGAATCCCTGGACAAAAAAACCTTTGTGATTACCGCCCTCAAGCTGGGCAAATCCACGAATTACGAACATTGCCTCGGGTTCAATATATTGAGTTATCTATTACTGGGCACCTCCGCTTCCCCTTTACGCAAGGCTTTGATCGATTCGGAACTTGGCAGTGAGGTCATAGGCGGGGGTTTTGATGATTACCGGCTTGAAACTGTATTTGCCGTGGGGCTGAAAGGCACGGAAGCGGAACATGAAGAAAAGATAATGGATCTGATTTTTTCCACCCTTCGCGGACTGGTGAAAAATGGAATCGAGGAAGACATGATAGAATCCGCTGTGAACACTATGGATTTTCGCCTGCGGGAAGCCAATTTTGGCGGGTTTGCCAAGGGCATCGTCTATAGCATTCAAGCACTGGGTTCCTGGCTTTATGACGCCGACCCAACCATGCATTTGAAATACGATGCCTTGATGAAAAAGATCAAGCGAAAATCCAAAAACGGTTATTTTGAAAAATTGATCGAACGTTATTTGTTGAATAACAACCACCAAAGCACTTTGGTAGCGATTCCAAAGCCCGGTCTGGCTAAAAAACAGGATGCTAAAATTCGCAAGAAACTTAAAGAAATTAAATCCAATTTACAGGCAGGCGAAATAAAACAAATCGTGGACCGAACGCGGACCCTGCAGGAATTGCAAATGACCCCGGACAGCCCCGAAGCCCTTGCCACCTTGCCCCGGCTGGGATTGGAGGACGTCCCAAAAGAGGGAGAGGAGCATCCTATCGAAATAAAGAATGAATTTGCTCCAAAAATTCTTTTTCACGATTTGTTCACCAATAAAATCGCCTATATCCAGATTGGGTTCAATGCCCATACCGTGCCTATGGATTTGATTCAGTATCTTCCTTTATTTGGCCGGATGATTCTGGGGATGGGGACTAAAAAGCACGATTACATGGAAATTTCCAAACAATTGGGCATCCATACCGGTGGCGTTCACTCGTGGCATTTTTCTTCCGCGCCGGTTAAGGACAGGCATCAGGTTATCTCTTACCAGTTTTTCAGCGGCAAAGCGGTGATGGAAAAACTTGACACGCTTTTCGACATATTGGGCGAACTTTTTGGAGAGGTTAGTTTCGACAATCACAAGAGGCTGGTGGAGATTATCCGTAGCGCTAAAGCGGACATGGAAGATTCTATTGTCCCTCACGGAAACCAGTATGTGTTGTCGCGTTTGCAATCGTATCAATCCCGGCTGGGGCAGTTCGACGAACTCACCGATGGGATCGCCTATTTTAAATTTCTTGAACAGTTGCTGAAGCGGGTGGAGAAAGATCCTTCCGAGGTTGCGAATAAATACCGGCAGTTGGCGGGTATTTTGTTTACACAAGAAAATACTTTGTTCAATATTACCCTGGAAGGCAAGGATTATCCAAAAATCAAAAAGAAGATCAACCGACTGATGGAAGTGATTCCAAATATAAGTTCCGGGAACCCAGTGGAATGGAATCTAGACCCTGTTCCCAATAACGAGGCGTTTCTCACGGCCAGTACGGTTCAGTACGTTGGCAAGGGTGCGAATTTGTATGATCTTGGATTCGAATACAGCGGCAAGTTTGGGGCCTTGAGATCGCTTTTAAGCACCAGTTTCTTGTGGGAAAAAGTACGCATGCAGGGAGGCGCTTATGGAAGTTCCAACTCGTTTGACTTTTTTACCGGAGATTACGGCCTGGTTTCCTACCGTGATCCCAATCTGAAGGAAACCCTGGAGATATACGATCAAATTGCAGACTATGTTTCCAATCTGGATTTACCGGATGAGGAACTGCTAAAGATCATCATAGGGTGCATTGGGAAATTGGACCCGCCGCTCACGCCAGATAGAAGGGGATCAATTTCCATGATCGATCATTTGACAGGGCGGACTCATGCCATGAAACAAAAAATCCGCGAGGAATTATTATCCACAAAACTAGAGGATTTGAAAGCCTACGCCGGGTTGTTCCTGAAAATCAAGGAATCTGGAAACGTGTGTGTTTTGGGCAATGAGGAGAAAATAAAGAAGTCGAAACCCCTCTTCAATGAACTGGTGAATATTTTCAATTAGAGCCAGCGTACTGCTGGGCCCAGTATAACGTGCTATGGGTTTATGGCTGACCGCATCTTTTCTATTTCTAAAACTTTCCTCTCGCGTAGCGGGCTTGCGACGACGAGAGTGACGCTTTGACGACAGGTGCTAAAAGATTTTTGAAAAAATCACTTGGTCTCCAGGGATTTGGCAAAATCGAACACCTTGCGCATATCAGGAAGCTTTGACAGTTCCGGAACGATTTCCAGATAACGGATGATCCCCTCCCGGTCCAGAACCATGACAGCGCGGGCGAGCAGGCGGTTTTCCTCAATGAGCAGACCCGATGCATTGCCAAAACCCGCGTCACGGTAGTCCGATAGAAACAGGATATTGTTTATTTTCGCTTCCTTGGCAAATCGCTTTTGCGCAAAAGGAAGGTCCCGGCTGAGAGTTACAAGCCGGACGGTTTTATCCAGCCCACCGTTCTTTTCGCTCAATATGTGGGTTTGTTCCTCGCAGGTGGGAGTGTCCAGGGACGGAACAACGCTCAGGATGGTAATTTTTCCTTTCAGGGATTTAAGGTCGACCATTTTCAAAGACCTGTCAGGAAGGCTGATCTCAGGGAGTGTTTGTCCCACCTGCAAAGGTTCACCCGTTAAAGTGAGCGGGTTTCCACTTAAGGTGATTTTCACCGAATTTCCTGAAATTGCATTAATTGGAATCATTAGAATGAAACTTGAAACTATTGCCAGAAATAAAAATAGGGCTTAACGCATTCCTTATAAAAAAGACGTTAATTGTAATATACATTATTACAAGCAGAAACACAATAGGCAAGGTGCAGTTAAGGAGTCTTTAGAGCGAGAAAGCCCTCCGTACTAAAGCCCAGATAAATTTATATCTCTATCTTGTTGGCTATTACTAGCACGTTTAAGGCAATAACTTCTTTAGTTAGGAGACACTCAATCTTCCCTAACCTACCAGCCAATATTATTCCTATATCACAACGACTCATTCGCGGTTCGTAATATAAGTATCGCTCTGGCTATTAACTTAAATGATAGGCAAGGATTTGCACCCTGAGCTGATGAATATTTGCCCCGCT
>JADFGI010000329.1 GCA_022567815.1 Nitrospinota bacterium | reverse complement strand
AAATGGTTGACCCCGCAACTCGCCCCTTACAGGGGAGGAAGAATTAGGGCTACGTTCACTTCGTTCACCAGCCCCAAAAAATGTTTTCCGCCGTGAGCAAACTCGCCCTCCGCGGAGGAGCCAGCCCTCAGGCTGGTCAGGTTTCATCGTAAAGGTGACAGTGGACCTGATGATCTTTTGCAAGGTTGATGTATTTTGGTTCTTCTTTTCGGCAACGATCCATCACCTCGGGGCATCGTGGATGAAAGTGACAGCCGGAAGGCGGATTGAGGGGGGAGGGGACATCTCCTCCCAATACTACCATCCGTTTGCTCCGGTCTCTGGGATTCAATGACGGTTTAGCGGCTAGCAGAGCCTTGGTGTATGGGTGTGCGGGTTGCCGATTTAATACCGGAGTCGGCGCAACCTCCACGATTTTGCCCAGATACATCACCGCCGTCCTTTGGGAAAGGTGTTTCACCACGTTCAAATCGTGGGATATGAAAAGCATGGAAATGTCGGAATGTTCCTGCAGGTCTTGCAGGAGGTTGATGATCTGTGCCTGAATGGATACATCGAGCGCCGAAACGGGTTCGTCGCACACGATGTAGCTGGGGTTCAGCGCAAGAGCGCGGGCGATGCCTATTCGTTGCCTCTGCCCTCCTGAAAATTCGTGCGGATAGCGTTTCCTGTAATGCGGGGACAGGCCCACTTTATCCATGACTTCTTCAATTTTTTCGGCCTGATTGCCCTTATTGGCTATTCCATGAATGAGCATGGCCTCGCCGATGATTCGTTCGACGGTGAATCTTGGATTGAGCGAACTGTAAGGATCCTGAAAAATGATTTGCATCCTGGGACGCAGTTTGTTCATTTGCGTTTTGCCCAATTGAAAAATATCCGTTCCATCGAACCACACCCGGCCTGCCGTCGGTTCCAACAGACGAATCGACATTCGCCCCACAGTGGTTTTACCGCACCCCGATTCCCCAACCAGTCCCAGAGTTTCCCCCCTGTCTATATGCAGGGATACATCTTCTACCGCTTTGACTTGGCCCACGACTTTGGATAAAAGACCTCCGAAAACCGGGAAGTATTTTTTCAGGGCCTTGATTTGAATCAGCGGTTTCATGAATTTCCCTCATCGGGTTCTCCGTAAAGCCAGCAGGCCGCCTGGTGGTCTTTCGTGTCAGAAAGGGCGAAAAATGGTGGTGGTAAATTTTTGCAATGAGGCATGACCTGGGAACATCGTGGATGAAAAGCGCATCCTTCCGGGATAAATCCGGGATAGGGAACGGTTCCGGGAATCGCTTCCAGCCTTTTTCCCGGTTCTTCCTTGGGTAGAGAGTTTAAAAGTCCGCGAGTGTATGGGTGGGCCGGGGACTCGAAAAGTGTTTCCACCGGGGCCTCTTCGATTATTTTTCCCGCGTACATCACTGCCACACGGTCGGCATATTGCGCCACAATGCCGAGGTTGTGAGTGATCAACAGGATGGCCATGTTCGTTTCCTTGCGGAGCGATTCCAGCAGTTCCAAAATCTGCGCCTGCACGGTGGTGTCGAGGGCGGTGGTGGGTTCGTCCGCTATGAGCAGTTTGGGTTTGCAGGCGACCGCCATCGCGATCATGACCCTCTGCTTCATGCCTCCCGAAAGTTCATGCGGGTATTGGTCAATGCGTTTTTCGGGGGAGGGGAGGCCGACGCTTTTTAAACCTTCCAACGCAAGTTCCCGCGCCTCTTCGGGATTTTTTCCCTGATGCAGGATGATGGGGTCCGCCACCTGGCTCCCTATCGTGAACAGGGGATTGAGCGAGGTCATCGGTTCCTGGAAGATCATGCTGATCTCGTTGCCGCGAATTTTTTCCATCGCCCGTTCAGGCAAGTTTAACAGATCGTTGTTTTCAAATAGAATCCGGCCCGAGGCGTATTGACCGGGCGGGGTTGGAATCAGGCGCAACACACTGAGAGCGGTCACAGATTTTCCGCACCCCGATTCCCCGACCAGCGCCAGGGTTTTTCCGCGCTCCATTTGCAGGTTGACATTGCGCACCGCGTGGACCACGCCCTCATCCGTGTGGAACCGGGTGCTCAGGTTTTCGATATGCAATAAGGGGTTCAGGGGAGACCCTCGGCAGGTAAAGAATTCACGAAACGGGTTTTCCAGGTTGCTGAAAAAGTATTTTGGCTACCCGCAACAGGCTCAGCATGACAATTATGAAAACCCTCGTGGTTGGGACGTTATTACTCAATGGGTGTGATCGGGTTCCTCAATGATATCTTCATAGCGGTATCCATCGTCTTCATCAATGTCGTAGCGGTTGAGATGCGAGGCGACTTTTTCGGTCCAGGCGTCGATTCCCCCTTCCAGACATTTAATGTGGGTGAAACCTTTTTGCCGCAACCACTTTAGGAAACTGGGGCTTCGGTCCTGTTTCCAGTCAATCAGCACAATTTCCTTTTCCTTGCTGAGAGATTGGATGGTGGTTTCGCAATTTTCGCTGGTGATGAAGATGGAGCCGTCAATTTTAGATATATCCCGTTCCCAGCTTTCCCGGATGTCCAACAACGCCAGCTGAGTTGTGCCCGATTGTATTCTCAGGTCCAGCTCATCCGGCGTAATGACCGCAATGTGTTTATCAAAATATTCCGTGTTGAGAAAGGTGAGGACTTCCGCTTCGTTTTTATTATGATTTTTGCAAACGGTGCCGATGGTTTCATCAGGCCCATAGCCGGTAACGGGAAGGCCGATATGAAAATTTTTAAAAAGAGCCGTATGCGCTTCCGGCCATTGAAGGTTCAATTCTTTCATGGGAGTGTTGGCGTTGAAAGGACCTTCCACCTGTTCGTTTTCAATTTCCGAAATGACTAAAATGTGATAACCATATTGCGAATGCACCGGACCGAGGATTTTTCCCTTGTCCTTTTCAGAGAAGGTTTCCCCTATCAGGGACTGCAAAGCATCTTCCGGCATCCATCCCAAATCGCCGCCATTTTTTTTAGACGGACAGGTGCTGTATTTCTCAACCACCTCCGTGAAAGGAGCGCCCGCATCCAACTCTTTTTTTGCGGCGACAACATCTTCCATGGCGTGGGAAAAAATTTGACTCGCTCGGACCTTAAACATGCAAAACGACCTCCCGTTAATTTTTGAAATATGCAGGTATCATAATATTCCGTACCTTATAAGTCAAAGCCATGTGGGTAAAAGTGGGATGTTAATATTTCCAAACCGACGGGATAATGCTAACACATTGAAAACAAACCCGGCATAATTCTCAGCAGAGACGTTTGACGCAAAATTACGGAAATGCTATAAGATGAAGTTTTTACTGAACAAACCCCAAATCGCCCCTGTAGCTCAGCAGGATAGAGCAACGGATTCCTAATCCGTAGGTCACCCGTTCGAGTCGGGTCAGGGGCACCATATAAATAAAGGACTTATGAGAAATCATAGGTCCTTTTTATTTGCCAAAGGGCCACTCATAGGCCACTAAATACCAACTCTTGGCAACAATACTCAAAAAAAGGTAAGAACCTACTCGTCGATGGAGAGGCTGAATTTTGGCTTGTAAGGCTCCCATTCTAATAAAATTGGCCTTTTAGTGGCCCTAAATTTTATAACCTGTTTTATTTAAAAGGTTTTATTCTGAATTTTAATCAGTAGTTGACATTTATTGTGGTTTGTTGTACTCTTTGGAAGATAACT
>JADFGI010000328.1:654-3690 GCA_022567815.1 Nitrospinota bacterium | reverse complement strand
CTTTGCGCCCTCTGCGGTGAAAAAGGGTTTCCTCCTCTCCTCCATTGGAGGAGAGGATTGAGGTGAGGAGGGATTCAAACCTTTTCCATTGTGGTTCCAATTAGTATCTGTTAGGAGGTTCGAACTCGGACATCAGGGAACCATAGTCCCATTGCCCGGAATGCACTTTGCCCTGGGCGGTGACGAACACGCCCTCGCCGTGATACTGGTCCTTGGCGAAATTGCCCATATAGCGGTCGCCACTGGCAAAAATCATTTTGCCTTGACCGTAGAACTGGTTGTCCCGAAATCCGCCGGTATAAACATCGCCGTTGGAAAACGTAAACTTTCCCAGTCCGTCCATATTTCCGTATTTGAATTGCCCGGTGTAAACACTGCCGTTGGCGTAGGTGAAGATTCCCTGCCCGTGCATCCTTTCGCTAATGGCCATGCCTTCGTATTTGTCGCCGTTTCGCCAGGTGCGGGTGATGAATTGCGGCAAGTCCGGCCTGATATCGTCTTCCCAACCCTCCTCGGACGCGGCCCGGTCGTCGCTGGGAGAGGAATAATCGGGCTGGTGTTCGTCGTATCTCCCCCGGTCCTTATTGGTGTGCCAGGTTTCCAACCGCTTATAGGCTTCAGTGATTTTATGAAAATTTTGAGTGGCCTGTTTTTGCAGCTTTTCATCATCAGCGGGAAACCGATCGGGATGCCATTCCATCGCCTGTTTTTTGTAGGCTTTTTTGATTTCCTCAAACGTGGCCCCGCGCTTGATTTTTAGTGTTTGGTAATCGCGTCGCATTTTTTAGTTCTTTTTAGTATGGATCAGTGACAGTTTTTCATGCCGCGTTTTTCGAGATATTTTTGGTGGTAATCCTCCGCCGGATAAAATTTTGGGGCGGCGGCGATCTCAGTCACGATGTCGCGCGGAAACCTTCCCGATTGCTGAAGTTTTTCTACCGATGTCCGGGCGGCGGCTTCCTGCTCGTCATCGTGAAAATAGATGACCGAACGGTATTGCGTGCCGATGTCCGGTCCCTGCCGATTGAGAGTGGTCGGATCGTGAATCGACCAGAACAGTTCCAGCAGAGCTTCATAACCTATTTTTGAAGAATCGTATTCCACCTGCACGACCTCCGCGTGGCCCGATTGTCCGGTGCACACCATTTCATAATTCGGATCGGGCATGGCGCCGCCGCAGTATCCCACAGCGGTGGAGGTGACCCCGAAGTTTTGGCTGAAGGCCAGCTCCACGCCCCAGAAACAACCTGCGCCGAAAGTGGCTTTTTTCATGATGAATTGACTCCGTAAAGAAATATAAAAATTATGGTATTAGAGTTATTTCAAAAAAGCAAAGCATTAAAGAAGATCTCTGGAAATCGGTATTTTTTGGCCTTTGCAATCGCCAACCTCTGATTTTAAGACCTTGGCTCATAGTCCAGGTTGCATTTTTCGTGGCTCCTTGCAATATCCCATTCCCAATAATCGTCTCAGGCGTACAGGTGGGCGACCTGTTTGCCGTAACCGTTGTAAGGCAGGGTGGGGCGGACTTCCCCGGTGCCGATCATCTTTTCTTTGGCCTGAGACCAGCGGGGATGCGGAATTTTTGGATTGACGTTGGCGGTGAAATCGTATTCCAGCCTCTGCAATGTGTTCCAGAACGTCGCCGGGCGAAAATCAATCAGTTCGATCTTGACTACCGATTTGATGCTTTTGAATCCGTATTTCCACGGAACCACCAGCCGGATGGGAGCGCCGTGCTGTTTCGGCAGAGGGTGTCCATAGATGCCGACCACCATGAAGGCCAGATCGTTCATGGCTTCCGCAAGCGTTAGCCCTTCCATGTAGGGCCAGGGTTCCCAGAAGGCCAGTTGTCCCTGAGCGGTGAACGGTTTATAAAACGTGGTCATGCGGATGTAGGTTGCCTTGGACGTGGGCTCCACAAGTTTGAGCAGGGATTTTAACGGAAAGCCGGTCCACGGAACCGCCATCGCCCAGGCTTCGACACAACGATGCCTGTACAGGCGTTCTTCGATGGGCATGGTGCGGAGCAGGTCATCCACATCGAAGGTTTTAGGGTTGCGCACCAGTCCGGTGACTTCGACCGTCCACGGACGTTTTATTAAATCTTGCGCGTGGACGATGACGTCTTCCTTGACGCTGGAGAATTCATAAAAATTATTGTAGGACGCGGCGACATTTTCCGCAGTGAGAGGTCGGTCCAGTTGGAATATTTCATTGCGTTTGGCGGGATAAATTTTCTTTTCGGCTTCACTGAGGGCGATCTCGGCGTTGGGGTCATGCGGGCGCGACGTGCATCCTGTGAGCAGGGCCGTGGTCGCAAGCGTGGTCAGCGCTGTGCCTTGCAAAAACTTTCTGCGGTTCATGAAAACCGATTCGGGGGTCGCCAGATTGCCGGAAATTTCCCAGCCTTTGGAAATTTTGATGGAGCTCACGCCAGCCTGGGGGCTGGGCCCAACCAGCCTGAGGCTGGACCCAATATTAACGTACGATGGGTTTATGGCTGACTGAATTCTGGATAGCGCTGAATTTTTCATCCTGACATTTTCCTCCAGCGTAGGGCTCGCTCCCGCGAGGCCAGCGTATCGCTGGACCCAATATTAACGTTCGATGGGTTTATTATAGATCAATAGTTTCTCCCTAATCCAGAGATTTTGGGGCTGATAAGCGAAGCGCCAGCCTGGGGCTGAACCCAGTGTTAACGCGCTATAAATTTTTGGCTTTTCGGGGCTGGTGAGCGAAGCGAGCGTAGCCTTAAACTTTTCCTCCCCTGTAAGGGGGGGTGACCCAATCGTCGATACTTTTCAGGTAAGGTTGCGATCCTTTAACGATGGGGAGCGCGATGACCTCGGGAACATCGTAGCTGTGGTTTTGGCGGACCCAGGTTTCCAATGCCTCAAATTTGCTGGAGCGGGTTTTGATGATGAGAAGAATTTCCTCATCCTCGCACAGCTTTCCTTCCCAGTAGTAGGTGGATTTGATGGATGGAAGCGCGTTCACGCAGAAGGCCAGTTTTTCCTCAACCAGTCCTCGGCT
>JADFGI010000328.1:0-644 GCA_022567815.1 Nitrospinota bacterium | reverse complement strand
AGTTTATCCGCCTCCTCCTTTGACCCCGCAGTGACAAAGACAACGATGTGTTGTGATTCCATACGAGTATCCTCTTGTCTCCCTCAAAGCACAAATTTTAGAAGATAAAATCCCAGAAACAATAAAATGAAAAATATAATGGTGAACCAGCCGAAATACTTTTCGATCAATTGTTTTACTGCCGGTCCAAATTTATAAATCAGGACGGCGACAAGGAAAAACCGGGCCGAGCGCCCAAGCGCCGATGCAAACACGAAGGTGGAAAAATCGATTTTAAACGCGCCAGCGGCGAGGGTGAATAATTTATAGGGAATCGGTGTGAAACCAGACATCGCAACGGCCCAGCCTTCGTGTTCGCGATACAGGTCTCCGATTTTATCAAACTTTTCCTGGAGATGATAAAGCGTAAGAATCTGGTTGCCAACGACATCCATGAATTTGAATCCGATGAGATAGCCAAACATACCGCCGAAGACGGACGCGGCGGAACAAAAGAACGCGTATCGAAACCATAGCGCGGGCATGGCCACGGTCATCGCGATGAGCAGAATATCCGGCGGAACGGGGAAGAAGGAGGACTCGGTAAACGAAATGATAATCAGCGCGGGAAGCGCATAGGGGGTGGAAGCCCAGTGCAGGACCCA
>JADFGI010000327.1 GCA_022567815.1 Nitrospinota bacterium | reverse complement strand
TACACCAAATCTTGTCTCCCTGAATTAAAAAAGACGGGAGCTGTTAAGGAAGATCAAGAAACAGGGCAACTGTCTTTACATTCCACCCTTTTTAGGTCCGCCATTTTATTACACATCTTTCCCAAATTGAAAAGAGGGGATAATTGGTTCGAATTTGGCAACAAAATTATTAATGAAATAGCAGAAAAAGACTCTTTTCCTCCAAATGGAATTTCTGATTAAGAATAAATTTTTCTTTAAATAAATTGATAGGTGAATTATGGCGGAAATGAAACTGGAAAAAGCTATGCGGCGTTTGGAAGATATCGTCGAAGAACTGGAGAAAGGGGAACTGGACATTGACAAGTCCCTGGAAATTTTTGAGGAAGGGGTCAAGATGTCCCGCCTGTGTTCCAAAAAACTCAATGAAGCCGAAGCAAAAATCGAAAAGCTCACCCGCAACGAAAAAGGCGAATTGATCACGGAACTGTTTCCGGTGGACAAAGAAGAAGATGGCGAACGGGAATAAAGTATGCGGTTGGGTCCGTTGCTGGCGGGATAAACAGGTGTCCACGGAAAAAGAAAAACGATGACGAACGGGAATTTAAAAATCCGGTTGGATCAATTGCTGGTAAAAAAAAACTCGTGTCGTCGCGGGAACGCGCCCAGGGTTTGATCCTCGCGGGCAAAGTCCGTTTAGGCGATGAGGTGGCGGACAAACCCGGACGCAAGGTGTCGGAGGACATTTCTGTCACCATCCTGGAAGATTTGCACCCTTATGTGAGCCGCGGTGGGTTGAAACTGGAACACGCTCTCAAGGTTTTCGGTGTTTCGCCAGAGGGTAAAACCGCCGCCGACATTGGGGCCTCGACAGGCGGGTTTACGGATTGTTTGTTACAGCAGGGAGCGAAAAAAGTTTTTGCGGTCGATGTCGGTTACGGTCAACTGGATTGGAAACTTCGGCAGGATGCCCGCGTGGTCATTCTGGAACGTAAAAACGTGCGTACCTTGACGGTGGCGGATTTCGGTGAATCCGTTGACCTGGCAGTAATCGACGTTTCCTTTATTTCCCTGAAGCTAGTGATCCCCCCCATCCTGAAAATGCTCAACCCGGCAGGCGATTTGATCGCCCTGGTCAAGCCTCAGTTTGAAGTGGGCAAGGATGAAGTCGAAAATAAAGGCATCATCAAAGATCCTGCCAAACACCTCAAAGTATTACTCGCCGTACATGCTTTTGTAAATGAACAGAAATGGGTGATGCGCGCGCTCGCCGTCTCTCCAATTTTTGGCCAAAAGGGCAACAAAGAATTTCTCATCCACTGCGTTTCAAAAGACCGGGGAGAGTCGGTCGGGGAACAGGAAATTCAAAAAATTGCATTGTCATGATTATGTGGTGCTTGATGATGAGCAACTGGATCAAATCATCAATGCTGAAAAGGGCGTGGCGGTTGGGTAATTTACCGGTTCAAATTTCGTCCTTATAAACGATAAAGCTGTCGCTGGGATAGACGAGGTGGGTGTCGCCCCACTGTGCGGTGGCCGCGGAATCCCAGGGAGATTCGTCTTCCAGGGGTTTCATGCGGATGCCGCCCGACCCGCCATAGATCAAGAGGGCGATGCCGTCACCCGATTCTTCGACCTTGCAGGCAAAGGCAGGACAAGGGGCATTGGTTTCTGCATCCCATCCGGTGATCTGAACGGGCTGGTCTTCCGTGCCCACGAGGTATTTGATGCAATACGCCTCACGCGCCTCGGAGACATCCCGGAAAACCATGTTGAAGCTGGTTTCGGTATTTGGGTTGGATTCAACGTCGATAAACATAATGGCCGCTCAATAGATTTAAAAAGGATGGTCCAATATTATCATGAGTCCCACATTTTTTCCGGCGGATTCATCGAGCCAAAACCATCAAGAATGGATCATGGTTAAAAGCATTTTGAATCGGCTTTTTGCCTGAACCCCGTGGGAAACCTTAGCTGGTAGAATAATCCACTGACCAGACAACACCGTCAGGACATTTCCTCCGACCGTCCATTCAGCCTCCCCATCCAGAATTTGCACAATCGCTTCATAGGGAGAAGCGTGTTCGCTCAGACTTTGCCCGGCATCAAAGGCAAAAATAGTCAGAGAGCCGTTTTTGTGATCCGAAAGGGTTTTGCTAACGACAGACCCATCCGCGTATTGGATGGATTCCACCAGGTCGATAGGTTCCGAGGTTGGAAATTTACTTTTTCCGCTCATTATTTATCCCTTCCTTTTTTCGTTTAGCTCAAATACCCTGGTGCTTGGCGCGAAGATTTTTTATTTGATTTATTTTGGCCTCAATTATTTCTTTGGTCAAGCCGCCGCCAATTATTTTTTCCCGTATGATCCCGTCCGGTGAAATGAAATAGGTCACCGGCAAACTTCTAACCTGGTATTTTTCCGCGGTATTGCCAAAACCATCCAACAACACGGGAAAGCTTAAATTATTATCTTGAGTGAATTTTTCAACCCTTTTTTTGGGTTCGCCAAAATTGACTCCTATTATTTTAATATTATTATCTGCTAAAGTTTGATGGGCCTTTTGGAATTCAGGCATTTCCTGGCTACAGGGAACACACCATGTCGCCCAGAAATTCAGAACAACGAACTCCCCTTTCAAATCGGACAGTTTAATGGTTTGACCCCCGACTGTCTCCAGTTCAAATTGCGGCGCGGGCCCACCCACAAGGGGTGGGGCCTTAGCCATGCCGGACAAAAACAGACTTAAAAATGCTATCAGGATACATCGAGAGAATAGCGATGATTTATTAAAGCGCATTAAAGCCATAAGAAACTCCGAATAACAGTCCATAATTAGGGACCAGGTTGACTTCGTTTACCCGCTGGTAAATTGGAATTTGAACGTGGGCGTAAAAAGACAAATTATCTGTGGCGGCCAGAGTGATGCCTGGAGTGAAGTTGACGAATTCTCCTCCGGTGCTGGGTACAGGTTGGCCTATAAACTCATCGCGCCTTGCAATTCTGGCATTTATCTGGGCGCTGATACTAACGATGGTTGACAATGCGTAAATCATGCCGCCATCGATCAATGTGGTATCGCCAAAAAGATAATCCAACGGATTTTCGGTGGTGAATCGATGCGCCACCGATGTAAAAAGGTTCAGCCGGTTGGGTATTAGCGTGAAAATATAAAGCCCTGATATAATAGCGTCGTAAGATCCTGTGCCGGGCATCAATGTAGGTTCGTTGATCCCCCCCTCGCTGTCTCTCAGCTTGAATTCTCCAGAGGCAAATTTGATTCCTGCGCCAAGAACGAGCTGGTGTTTAAGGGTCTGCAAAATTGCGTATTTCAGCAATAACGTAATATCGCCAAAGCCTGTCGTTCCATCATCATTGGTGAACTCCCCGGCAGGATTGGCAAGTGAAACATCATCATCATGCTCATGCAGGCGGTCATTGCGAAAGGGCACGTTCATGCTGGCCGTCAGTTTATCAGTTATCCCAAAGCTGACATCCAGTTGCGTGAGTTGATTGATGGTTCTTAATTCCCTATGTTTGCCCAGCTCTAATTTCCTGTCTTCGAAATTCACTTTGGGTACCAATACTTCAGAGGTAGAGCCTGCCCCCCTCTGCTTGTCTTCCTGAAGGATATAGCGATGGGATATGTCAAATACAAACCTCCCCTTGTTGGTGACGCCCGCCTGGGAACTGGTTATCAAAGTACAAT
>JADFGI010000016.1 GCA_022567815.1 Nitrospinota bacterium | reverse complement strand
TTCATGTCGTGAGCAAGCTCGCCCTCCGCGGAGTCGTTGATTGTAAGCTCAATTAGGAATGAAAATTGAAGAATGAAGGTCCGGGAATAAAGAATCCACGCGGCTCAATAATCTTTAGTTCCGAAACACAGTATTCCTTCATGCTTGACTTTTCATCCTTAAGATCACAAACCCTGAAGATCAATATTATCCAGGTCCACCCTATCCTTTGGGCCTGGGCAGTTGAATAAATGAAAAGCGTAATCGGTTACATAGGGCAAAAAGGGTATCAATCCCGAGATGCCGCCTTTGATTTTTTCAGAGAAATCAGCGGGCTCTATTACCTGACGCGAGCCACCCTGTACTGCACTTTTATAGAACCTCTCCGAGGCAAACCCCACAAATGGGGTCCCGTGTGGACTCAGATGGAAGAAGTGGGCGTCAAGTCCACGCTTATTGTGTTTCTCATTTCCTTCCTCATCGGGGTTATCCTGGCATTTCAATCCGCGTATCAAATGGCCCGATTGGGCGCATTGGATTATGTCGGCGCCCTGGTGGGTGTCGCGATTATACGAGAGCTCGGTCCTTTGCTGACGGCGCTGGTCATGGCGGGCCGCGTGGGGGCGTCGTTCACCGCGGAAATGGGGACCATGAAAGTCTCCGACGAAATTCTTGCCTTGGAAACAATGGCTCTGAACCCGGTGAAGTATCTTATCACCCCAAGGTTTCTGGCTCTCCTCATCATGCTTCCCTGCCTGACGATCATGGCGGACTTGATGGGCGTTCTGGGAGGATATATTATCGGAACGACCACGCTGGGAATCGACTCGGCCCCTTACATCCATCATTCCCTGGAAGCGATGAAAGTAATGGATATCGTCACCGGATTGATTAAGAGCAGTGTGTTTGCGGTGATCATCGTGATGGTCGGCAGTTACCTGGCGTTCATCATCGAAGGCGGAGCCGAAAAAGTGGGGGAAAATACCCGCTCCTCCGTGGTGGTCTCCATGGTTCTTATTATCATTGCGGATTTATTATTCACCTCTTTATTTTATTTCATCACCTGATGATTCAAATTAAGAATCTTTACAAGTCTTTTGGCGAAGGCGATAAAAAAATTGTGGTGCTCGAAGATTTCCACGCCCAATTTGAAAGAGGAAAAATCACTTCCATCATCGGCGGAAGCGGTAGCGGGAAGAGCACTATCCTCAAACTTCTCATCGGTGCGTACAAGGCCGATGCGGGCCAGATACTGATCGACGGTGAAGACATAACGCAAATGGACAACGAAGGTTTGAACGAGGTACGCAAAAAATTCGGCATCATGTTCCAGAGCGGGGCTTTGTTCAATTCCCTCACCGTAGAGGAAAACGTTGCCCTGCCACTTCGGGAACATACCGACTTGAACGACAGCACCATCCGCATCATGGTCAAGATGAAGCTGGAGATGGTCGGACTGCGCGGTGCGGAACATTTAAAACCCGCTCAGTTATCCGGCGGCATGATAAAACGGATCGCCCTTGCACGGGCAATAGCCCTGGACCCCAAAATCGTTTTTTACGATGAGCCGTCAGCCGGACTCGACCCTATTTCCATCGGCGTGATCGACAAGTTGATCATCGGTCTCAGCCGTAAAATGTGGATCACATCCATTGTCGTCACGCATGAAATACCCAGCGCCATGAGAATATCAGATAAGATCATCATGCTTTTCAAAGGAAAAATAATTGCCAACGGGTCGCCTGAAGAGCTTCAAAAAAGTACCGATCCACGGGTGGTGCAGTTTATCCAGGGCGATCCGGACGGTCCCATTCCCTTCAGCAAAAGCCAGGTTGATTATGGGGAAGAATTAAAAGAAATGAAATTTTAAGAGATCTCTAATTATTTAATATTTTTCTGTCAGGACCCGCTACGCGGGTAGGAGAATTTCCAGGTAATATTCAGCGCCATGCAGGATACAGTCAGCCATACAATCTTCGCCCGTTAATACTTGGTCCAGCACTATGCTGGCTAGCCCTTATTTCATAAGGGCCACTCATGGCCCAGAACAATTTATAGAGGCGCCCTGTAGCTATGGAATACAAATCATCAGAAATTAAAGCGGGGATGTTCATTTTCCTGAGCCTGATCGTTCTGGCGGTATTTATTTTTATGCTTGGCGACGTGAAAGAACGGTTCAAGCCAAAAAAAAATGTCCGTGTCGTTTTCAATTTTACCGTCGGGTTGGAAGTCGGCGCGCCAGTCCGTTATGCGGGTTTGCAGGTGGGAAGAGTGAAGGAAATCGACCTGCTCAATTCCCTGGATGAAGAGGGGGTCGACCGGGTGATCGTTTTGGCGCAAATCAATCCTTCCATCAAGGTGAGACGGGACTCCATCGCCAGCATTAAAACCTCCGGCCTGATGGGGGGACCTTATCTGGAAATTCGCCCCGGCAGTTCCAGTTCTCCCGTTCTTAAGGAAGGCGAGCAACTCATGGGGCAGGAGCCTTTTCAGTTCACGCAAATGGGAGATATGGTGGAGGAAATGGTTTTTCAGGTCCGCAAGTTCACCCAGTTGGCGGATGCCCTCACCACCGATTCGCGGGAAACTCTTAAAGCATTCAAGACCTCCCTGGAAAGCTTGAACGCAATCCTTGTCGATAACCGGGAAGAGATTCGGGAAAATTTAAAAAACCTGGCCCGCGTGTCTCGCGAACTTTACAATATTCTGAAAGGCAACGGAGCCAGGATCGGGGAAATCATCGAGCATGTTCATTCTTTCACGCAAAAAGCCGACCGGCTGATAACCGACAGGGAACCAGACTTTGTTAACATCATCGAACAAACCGACGGGTTGACGCACGAGTTGGAGGCCCTTCTGAAAGAAAACCGGGTTGGCATCGCCGAGCTGATTAGCTCCATGAAAAAAGATACCGGAACGATCGCGAAAAACATCAGTTCCGCATCCAACAGTCTCGATGAAACCCTGCATCAAAGTAGCGCGATTCTGATTGAAAACCGGCGCAACATTTTGGAATTGATTCAAAACCTGAATGAATCTTCACGCAATCTCAAGGCGATCACCGCAGACGTGAAGCGCAATCCCTGGAAACTGATAAGGAAATCACCCGAACAACCCGAGGAACTAAAAAAAGAATTTCGCGCCGGTATGCCGGCCAGCAAAGTTCGCATGCAACGGCTGGATAAATTGTCGAAAAACTAGATTATTGGCACCTCGAAACATTCAATCTGGACTATGAAAAAAAGGAGACCGGAGACCGCAGGCGGCAGACCGGAAAACTCTGAAAAATATCCATCGGTGGTTCCAACACTCCTTTCTTAAGCAAGCACAGCCGGGAAAGTTTATGCTATCAAACGAAAAGGCATTGCTTACCAAAAGTCTCTGGGCTAAAGGGAAACTAATGATTCCTCAAAAACCCATCGCACGTTAATATTTGATCCAGCGGTGACTGGTTGCAAAGGCCAAGAACCATCATTTATTAAAGAACCCTTATTTTAACGATGCAAAACAAACCTTCATTTTTCTCGGTGCGGTTCATCAGCGTGTTACTGATTGGCCTGGCGTGGACAGGATGCATTAATTACCCCGCTCCCACAGAAAGCCACTTCAACCGGGGAGTGGAGCTTTATGACCAGGGAAAACACGCGGAAGCCATCGATGCATACAAGCTTGCGCTCAGAAAAAATCCCGATGATCCGTTTGCCATGTACAACCTTGCCGTCGTGTACCAGGATCAGGGGAAACACGCAGAGGCCATCGTGCTGTACCGAAAAATTCTCGCGGATACGGAAGATACCAACAGCCGCATCAACCTTGCCGCAATTTACTATGATCGCGGAGACCATGATCTGGCTTTCCAGGAGCTGGACACCGCCGCTGAAAAAAACCGCGACAGCGCGGAACCCTTGAGCGTCCGGGGAGAGTATCTGGAACGAGAAGGGTCACTGAAAAAGGCGGAAAGCAAATACATAAAAGCTCTTGCCATTGACGACCAGCATGCTTTGACCTATTTTCGTCTGGGCAGGCTCTACTGCAAGCAGGAACAATTCGCTCCCTGCATGGAAAAAATTGAAAAAGCCGTTGAATTGAAGCCAAAAACGCCCGCCTATCTGGAAGCCCTGGCCACGCAAAACGAAAAGCAGGGAAATTATTTTGAAGCGATCAATCTTTTGGAAAGCGTTTCCGTACTCCAACCGGACCGGGCGGATATTTTTGTCTGGTTGGGCAATTTATATAAATCCGAAAAACTGTACAAAAATGCCATCCGGCGCTATTGGTCGGCCATCGCGATCAAAGACAGCAATCCAAACGTCCACCGGAGCCTGGCGGAAATTTATGGTTGGTTGAGCGAACTGGAATTGCAGGAACTGGAAAATTTGGAAGATCAAAATGCACTGGCAAAAAGTCCCTAGTTTGCAGATTGGCTGTTCCTCATGGCCCAGGCAATTCAATGGTTCAATATGAATCCCTGTAGTATAATCAGAAATGCCAGTTATTTTCCGAGAAAAAGGATTTCTCTTTTTCTTTTATTCAAACGAGGGCGAGCCGCGAGAATCGCTTCACGTCCATGTAAGAAAAGGCAGTAGCATCGCTAAAAATTGGATCAAGCCTAACGTTTTTGTTGTGGATTCTTATGGCTTTTCTTCATCTGAGTTGAATGATCTGTCAGGTATTATTGAAAATAATGTGGATTTGATCGAGAGATTCTGGAATGACTATTTTGGGGAATGAACCCTTGGCAAAAAAGG
Organism: Nitrospinota bacterium; assembly: GCA_022567815.1. GTDB lineage: Bacteria > Nitrospinota > Nitrospinia > Nitrospinales > VA-1 > JADFGI01. The sequence goes on along the minus strand of JADFGI010000016.1, from coordinate 12,182 downwards.
CAACATTTGATTCAACAAATATGTGGGTTGAGCTTACGGACGGCCGAAAACTCGGGATTCCTCTCGCCTATTTCCCGCGCTTGCTTCATGCCGCCCCAAAACAATTGGAAAATTATGAAATCAGTGGCGGAGGAACCGGGTTGCATTGGGAAGAACTTGATGAGGATATTTTGGTCAAAGGTTTAATGATGGGGCTTGGGGATAGAAACCGTCCCTCCTCCTCAACCCATAAAGAAATTTCTCCTACCGAATAGATTTTTAAAATCACAGCCCTAGGGTTACTCACAATATTTTCAAACCACTGATTCATGTTTCCCTTGAAATCCTCCCCCTGGCGTTCTCACCGTCATTTAATCGCTCTTGGAATAGCCAGTCTGGTTCTGTATGCCGCCCTGACTGCGCTTTCCCGGCAATTCAATTGGGGGGAAGGTTACGCCGACCGGCCTATTCTGGCCTATCTTGGGATTTATGCCGTCCTGTTTGTCTGCTATGCTTTTGCCTGCAAGATCGTATTGCAAAAACCGGATTCCGCCTCGTCCTTGTGGCTTATCGTGGTATTGGGACTTCTTTTCAGGGCGGTGATCCTGCCCGCGAATCAAATCCAGGAAGATGACGTTTATCGCTACCTGTGGGACGGCAAGGTGTTTGCCCACGGAATCAACCCCTACAAATACGCGCCGCAGGAAACCAACAACTACCTGCAGTTTAAAATAAAAGATCCAGAAGCGTTTATGGCGCGTTACACCCAACAGGAACGCTCGGAGCTCGAACTTCTCAATAGTTTGAAATGGGAAAATGAGGCGGCCCTGAAAACGCTCGAGCGGGTGAACCATCCGGATATCCCGACCATCTATCCGCCGATGGCGCAGTTCATTTTTCGCGCGGTCGCCACCCTCAAGCCGGACAGTATTTTAGCCCTGCGCTTGGCCTTCCTGATTTTTGATCTGGCCGCGCTTTTTTTTATCGTTAAAATCCTTGGCGCTCTGGGGAAGAATCCGAACCTGTGCCTGATTTATTTTTGGTCCCCTCTCGTCATCAAGGAAACCTATAATTCCACACACATGGACATACTTGGCATCGCCTTTTTATGCGCCGCCATTCATTTTTTGATCCTCCATCGCCATTTTCTGGCGAACCTTTTGCTGGCCTTCAGTTTTTTGGTGAAGCTTTATCCGGTGATCCTTTTACCCTTTTTCCTGCAACGGGCGGCGCTGAAAAATCTAATCAACGGAAAGCCCGTTTGGACTACTCCTCTCCGGCTTGTGGTGATGTTTGGCGCGGTGGTGGCACTGTGTTATCTGCCCTTTATAAACACCGGCCTCAAAACCTTTGAAGGACTGAAAACATTTTCCACATACTGGCAAAGCAACGACAGCCTGTTTTCCCTGCTGGTTTATTTTTTCAGCGACGTGCTGAGATTGAAGGAAGTCTCGCAAACTTTTTTTTCCAACGACCTGCCCACGTTTGCAAGTAAAATAACCGTTGCGGCACTCCTTTCCGGAACGATTGCCTATCTTCTTTTCCGAAGAAGTTTTCTGCAAAAGCCCAGGGAATTATTGATTTTCTATTTTTTTATTTTGATGGGCCTGGTGTTTCTTTTGAGTCCGGTGCAAAATCCCTGGTACCTTGGCTGGGTCGTCCCTTTCATGTGTTTGTTTCCCTGGCGGTCGTGGATTTTATTGACCGGCCTTGTGGGATTGTACTACCTGGATTTTTACTTCGACTATCAAGACATTCCTCAGTATTCCCGGTGGATTCCCTGGGTTGAGTACACGCCATTTTATATTTATTTCGCCTACGAGCTTTGGAAAAGCCGCGCAAATGAAAAAGAAGAGTCGGCAACGGTACAGAGCAAAGCTTGACAGGTTGTCAAAAATTTTCTCAAAAGTTACAAGCCGTAACGGAATCCGGGTCACACCAGCTCGAAAAAGGAATTGACTTTTGCGGATGCAAAATCCTCGTGCCGTCCCGTCCGGTCGATCAGGATCGCGTCAACGCCTGCTTGCCGGGCGCCTATTATGTCCGTATCCGGTTCATCGCCGATGTGGCACGCCTCCCCGCAATCAACCCCGCTCAGCTTCAACGCTTCATCGAAAATCTTTTGATCCGGCTTGGCCGATCCGACCACAGTGGACGCCAGGATAAAATCGAAATGCCGGGCCAGGCCCATTGCATCCAGAGTATCCGGCAGGCGGGAGTCCCAGTTTGAAATGACACCCAAAACAACTCCCCGCCGTTTCAGGGTTTGCAGAATTCCCGAGTCCACAACATCATCATAAACGCGCCAGCAATCTTTGTTTCGGAACGCTTCGTAAACCTGCTCAAAATAATTTTCAAAATCCCGCAACCCGCCAAAATGTTCGAATACGTGGAAAACGAGATCGCGCCAAAACTTTTTTTCAATTTCCACCCCGCTTTGACGGCCAAGAGATTCAATCCCTCCGGTTATTTTCCATTGCAGGCGAAACTGCCGGTCAACATCTTCAGGAGATCCGGAAAACCCATAACCACGGGCCATCTTTGTATACACTTCGCCGACAGAAGGGTGCACCCTGATCAGGGTTCCCCCCACATCGAAAAACACGGCCTTGTATTTCTTTAACATGCAAACCCTTTCTTCCTGATGGACTATTGCCTTCCCCTTGAGGTTTTCCTTCAACCGTATATATCCCGGTTACGCTCAAAGTGAGCCAGGGCGTGTTGGTATTCTTCCTGCGTGTCGATTTCAAAGCAATCTGTATTGGCAGTCGTCCAGGTTTTTAAATCCGCCTGTTGAGCGAATTCAGTGAAAGGGATTTCCCAGAGCACTTTTTCGTACTCCGCTTCCTCTTTGGCGTACAAGTCCAGAAACTTTTTCACGTTTTGCGCGGAAAGTTTGAAAAATCCGATCGCCTCCCCGCCAAATTTGAAACCGTTTTTCTCCGCCTCGGTGAGGCGCCGTTTGGTGATGAATGCATGGATGACTCCCGACGGTTTCAACAACACCTTCGCCGATTCTTCATCATCGATATTGCCGGGAGTCATGGCGAAGGAGGAGGCATCCGACTGACGCGCATAATCGATAAAAACCGAGCGCGGATACAGGACATCCCCATCCAGAATAAGAACGTCACCGGCGCATTGCTGTAATCCCATCACCATTGAAAGCGTGTTGCCAGTGGTTCGATAAACCTTGTTATCAATAAATTGGATGGGCAGACCGAGCTGTAGGGTTCGGACATAGTTCTCAACCTTTTCTTTATTGTGTCCCAGAACCAGATGGGTTCGGTCGATTCCCAGTTCCTGCAAACAAGAGAGGTGGCGGGAAAGAAGAGTGTCGTTGCCAAAAGGCAATAACGATTTGTGGGGGATATCCTGCCGGTTCAGGCGGGAGCCGTATCCGGCCAGAAGAATTACCGCTTCCATAAGGGCATCTCTAAAAATTCAACCTGGACTATGAGCCAACCCCTTATATTAAGGGATTGGCGATTGCAAAGACCAAAAAATATCAATTGTTAGAGATTCTCTATAAAAGTTTATTTGCTGTAGGCCCAGAAATGAGACATCGGTTCTCCAGAACAATACCTTTTGAACTTCAGAAGCGTGTCCAGACCATCGGCAGTGCGTTCGACGTTGCTGGGCTCTCCGGGGAAATCCCCCCAGCCGGTCACATTTTTCTCGTCCATCAGCCAGCGAACGCCCTTCTCAATAATAGGGGTGTATTTTTTCCGCCTGTTAAACGTATCTGAGACCAGCATCAAGTTTCGGCAGGCATCCATTGTGTGGTCCATATTTTCATCATCCCACGACCCGTTGGGGGCTTGCTCCCCTGCAAGCGATTCGGCGGCGTCCGTGCAAAGTTTTTCCGCATAGTCGATCTTGTCCATGAAATACGCGGGAACGAGCGTGTACTGTATCAGGTGAGCCGTTGTTTCGATTCCCGCAGGGTGAAAGGTATTGTCCTTCCACAACCCGGAGTCTTTCTGCCAGTTCTTGATGAACTCGAATCCCCGCTTTCTCGCGGCATTGATTCTTTCTTCATCCTGCTTGTCGTGCGTCACCTGATAAATGGTGAAAAAACATGTTACCGAGCAGGTGGTATCGAGGTGGGACCATTCGGGGTCGGCCCAATGCCCGTCTTTCTCCTGAACGGAGAGAACGTATTCCAGGGCACGCTGGATGCAATCCTCAATCGCAGGGTCCTGTATAACCATATTGCCCCGGCAAAGTTTCAGGGCGACAAATGTCGTGATCCACATCGAGGTCTTGTTGGTATGGGACTGTTTGGACCAGCCGCCATCCGGGTTTTGCACCTTGACGCATTCCTGGAATTCGTTCGCCAAATCCTTTGTATGGTACAAGTGCAAAATGCACCGCAAAATGTGTTCCAAAACTTCCATATCCTGCTCCCCTTCGAGGAGGCTCCATTCACTTTTTTTGGAGCTCAGATATCTCCATTCATTTTCAATTAATTGATCCAGCTTTTCCGGTGCAATCGTGGTCATTATAAAATCTCTAAAAAATATAATTGATTCCCACCAGTGGGTTTTATTCCCCATGGCTTGCTACGGCTTTTAAATGAAAACCCTTGTCCTGTATCCCGTCCGCTTGCGGCGGAGTCGATCATTTAAGAAGGGGAAATTGGTTTGCGAAAGCCGATTATATTATGAGCCAGCTGTTTACTCAACCCCGTTACACGGGAAGGAAAAGCCTGCTTCGCAGGAGGGCGACCCCACTACGTGGGGAGGAAGCTTGGGCCTGACGCTACGCGAGGCCCTGAAAATATACAAGGGGTACACGAGCCCTTAAAACCAATAATCCAAAGCGCGAAAAATTGGAACCAGCCCCCAGGCTGGTCACGCTGGCCGCTTGCGGCGGGGTCGTTCATTCTGCCAGTTGCGAGTATTTTTTGGAAATCCAACCCATTTGCCCGGTGGAGAACTCTATCTTGTACCACCCGTTTTCTTCCCTGATGAGAGGGACCAGGGAACCTTTGGGCACGGTGGCAAGAACCCTGGAGAAAAGAGTAGGATATTTCCGGACCCTGAGGGGATCTCTGCGGGTGACAATCCTGACTTTCCTTTGCTGGGCCTTGGCTACTTCAGGAAAATCTTCTGTTGTCGGGCTGGATATTTGAGGGATTTGGCTGGAAACATCGGGTTCCAAGCTGGGGAAAAGGTCGACCCCCGTCGCGGGTTTGGGCTCCACTTGGGTGGCGATTTCAATTTTCTGCTCTGCGCTACGCGGGACCTCCAATGGTTGGACAGGAATAAACCCTTTATCCAGGTTTTCAACAACGGGCGGAGTCTCTTCAGCCATGCTTGCTTTGCTCTCCCCTTCCATTGGCGAGCCTTCAAGCATGGGGTTTCCCGCATTGATCCCATCATTTTCTATATTTGCAGGCGATGTCTTGGCATGAGCCTCCGGCGAAACAACAAAATCTTCCGCGGGAGGAGCAACCAGTTCAGCTTTATCTTCAGTAATAATTTTCTCATCCGGAAACACCATATCCCTGGGTTTCAATCCTTCAATCTTCATGCGGGCTTCATCGGAATTTTTGGAGCTGTTGGGGTAGCGTTTGAGAAATCCTTCATAAGCATCCAGAGTGTCGATACGTTTAGCTTGTTCATAAGCCTTGTCTTCATATTCCTCGATGCGAAACCCGATTTTTTCCTTTTGTTCCGGGGAGGAGATTTCCTGGACGTGCTTAAGGGTATCGACCGCTCTGTTGTAATCCCTGGCTTCCTGGTAAAGGGTGGCCTTGAATTTAAGGACTCTGATCAGGTTTTTTTTGATTTTCGATTCGTTGGGTTCCAGGGACAAAGCGGTTTCCAGCTCAGCAATCGAGGCATCTACCTGATCGTCCTCAAAGTAAACCAGTCCCAAATTGTTGCGGGCTTCAAAGGAGCGCGGATGCTTTTCCAGGAATTGATTCCAAACCTTGATAGCCGGTTGAATCCGGTTGTTTGTCTGCCGGAACAAAGCGCGGTCAAAAAGTTTCCGGTCGGCCTGGGTCATTTGGGCAGGCGGAGAAGCAAAATAAGGTTTTTCAGAAAATGGATTCAGAGTCGTGCCAGCGCATCCTTGAATCCCGATCAAAATTCCGGCGATTAGCAATCCCTTTAACATTTTACAATCCATAATCATAGTTTTCAGTATCACTCCATTTTTAAATTCCGTCAATAACTCTTGACATCATGGAAAAATTATCCAATGCTATTCTCTTCACTAGGGGTGTTGCTTCAACTGAGATTTCCGTTAAGGATGACCCTTGGAACCTGATCTGGATTATGCCAGCGAAGGGAAGTGAAGCAGTCTTATGCAGGTGTACTGCCTTTCCTTTTAAGCTGTAATCCTGATGACAGGGCGACAGCTTTTCTTTTACCCGTCGCCCAGCGGCTATCCTAATCAGCGACGATACTCCAAATAGGTTTCAGCTTATAACGGGTAAGAGCGGTTTTTCCTAAAAGACAATTGGGGTTCCTCTTAGAGAGGGTAACATCATTTCCTGATTTCAGGGGATGATTTGAATCACCTTCTTATCGGATTCATTGTACCCCCAAACTATTTGTTTTATAAGAGGAAATTTTAATTCGGAGTAACAGGTGAAACTGATCATCAATGGAAAAGAACGAGAGGTTCGTTCAAGTAAGACGGTGACCGAACTGGTGCAGGAGCTTAAAATCAATGCTCCCAATATTGCGGTGGCTCTCAACTGCCAGGTGATCCCAAAATCGCAATACCCGGAAACCCCCGTTAAAGAGGGGGATCAAATAGAGATCGTCCACGCCGTTGGCGGTGGGGTTTGACACGTTCAATAATTTATCTGGAAGAAAAATAAATTCCCGTGAAAATAAATTCCCCTGAATGATACTGTTACTGAAAAACGAATTTTCAAAATTGGCGATCAGGCCCCTAAAGCCCAAGGAAAAGATATTCTCATGAATGATACAGCTACTGCTAAAAAACAAAGTTTTAATATAGGCGACAAGACCCTGACCTCGCGCTTGATCGTGGGCACGGGGAAATACGCCTCGTTTGAGCAAACCCGTATCGCCATTGAAATTTCCGGCGCCGAAATCGTGACCGTCGCCGTCCGGCGGATTGAGCTGGACACCTCCAAGGACTCTCTTCTCAACCATCTCGATCCCAAAAAATACATCTTTTTACCGAACACCGCCGGTTGCTATTCCGTGAAGGAAGCGGTCATGACCTGTCAACTGGCCAGGGAAGCGGGACTGGGCAATTTCGTTAAAGTGGAAGTCATCGGAGACGAAAAAACCCTGTTCCCCGATAACGAGGCGACGCTGGAAGCGTCCAAATTGCTCGTGCAGGATGGATTCCAGGTACTGCCCTATTGCACCGACGATGTGGTTTTGTGTAAAAAACTGGAGGACCTGGGATGCGTGGCGGTGATGCCTCTTGCCGCGCCCATCGGGTCTGGATTGGGCATTCGCAATCCCTACAACATAAGACTCATTCAGGAAGCGGTCAGCGTTCCGGTCATTATCGACGCCGGCGTGGGCACCGCCTCTGACGCCAGCCGGGCGATGGAACTTGGCGTTGACGGAATACTGATGAACACTGCCATCGCTGGAGCCAAGGACCCGTTAAAAATGGCCAAGGCTATGAAAATGGCAGTCGAGAGCGGCAGGCTCGCTTATGAAGCGGGGAGGATTCCCAAAAAATTATACGCATCCGCCAGCAGTCCGTTGGAAGGAATGATGGACCTTTAATTGGCCAAGTATTGAAAATTAACAGGTTGCTGAAAAAGCCCCAAACGCGAAGGTTTCCACGGTTGTCATGCTGAGTTTGTCGAAACATGACCTTGATAATAAGGGCTGTTTTCACACTTCGACAGGCTCAGTGCGACAGTTGCGGGTAGATAAAATAGTTTTTCAGCAACCTGTTAGATGCAGGGAGCGATCAAGAATGGGGTAAACCCGATAAAAAAAATCATTTCCGCTGTTAATCCGGGTACCGATCCCCTGTTGGACGACCTCAGGGTATATCTCATCACCCAGCGGTCTCTTTTTACAGAGCAGGGGTTTTTGGAAACCCTTGAACTGGCTCTTGAGGGTGGCATTCGCGCATTGCAGTTGCGGGAAAAAGACCTTTCACCAGCGGAAATTTATTTCTTGGCCCAAAAAGTCAGATCCTTGACCGGAAAATACGGCGCTAAATTGTTTATCAACGACCGGGTGGACATCGCTCATATGGTAAAGGCCGATGGCGTACACCTTGCCGAGAACAGCGTTTCCGCGGCGGAGGTCAGACAGAACTTCCCCGATTTGCTGGTTGGCGTATCCACCCACTCAATGGAAAGCGCTTGTCAGGCAGAATCGGCAGGCGCCCATTTTATTACCTTCAGTCCCATATTTGAAACTCCTTCCAAGAAGGAATTTGGCCCGCCGCAGGGACTGGAGCAATTGCGGGCCGTCTGCCGGGCAGTAAAACTCCCGGTGCTTGCGCTGGGAGGAATTAGTAAAAACCGTGTTTTAACCGTTCTGGAGCAGGGAGCCTTTGGTGTTGCCTTGATCTCCGGTATCTGGAACGGTCCCGATATAAAACAAGAATCCTTTGAATACATGCAATTCTTCGGAAGGAGAGAACCGACATGACAGATAACGCATCCGGTAATGGGAGCAAGCTCAACCAATTGACCACGCATCCCGTATCGCCCAACTCAAAAAAGATATATGTCGCAGGGTCCATACACAAGGATATCCGCGTTCCTTTCAGGGAGATCACCCTGACAGGCGCTAATCCACATTCGGAAAATGGTGGTAACGAGGGAGGATCTAAGGGGGAAGAACCCAATGAGTCCATTCTGGTTTACGACACTTCCGGCCCCTACACCGATCCCAATGTCGAGATCAATCCGTACAAGGGACTTGAGCTCATTCGGGAAAAATGGATTTCAGCAAGGGGCGATGTCGAGGCCTACGAAGGCCGGGCCATTGTACCTAACGACAATGGTTACAAGCGGGAGAATCAAGGTGAGGGCGTCCGTCGATTCGACCTTGGAGACAGAAAAATTCTGCGTGCCAAACCAGGAAAGAACGTGAGTCAGATGCATTACGCTCTTCAAGGCATCATCACTGCGGAAATGGAATACATCGCCATCCGCGAAAACCAGCGGCGGGTGAAACTGGATCAGGACCCGGAACGGGAAAAACGCTTGCGCGGCAACTCATTTGGCGCCAGCATTCCCGATGAAATCACCCCGGAGTTTGTGCGTGACGAAATTGCGCGGGGACGCGCCATCATCCCGATCAACATAAACCATCCGGAAGTGGAACCCATCATCATCGGCAGAAACTTTTTGGTGAAAATAAACGCCAATATCGGCAACTCCGCCGTCAGTTCCTCCATCGAGGAAGAGGTGGAAAAAATGGTGTGGGCCACGCGTTGGGGCGCAGATACGGTGATGGATCTTTCCACCGGAAAAAATATCCACGACACGCGCGAATGGATCATCCGCAACGCCTCCGTTCCCATCGGCACCGTTCCCATTTATCAGGCTTTGGAAAAGGTCGATGGCAAAGCCGAGGAACTGACCTGGGAAATTTTCCGCGACACGCTCATCGAACAGGCGGAGCAGGGAGTGGACTATTTCACCATTCATGCCGGAATGCTTCTGGCCTATGTCCCCATGACCGCAAAACGGGTCACGGGAATTGTTTCGCGTGGCGGGGCCATCCTGGCTAAATGGTGCCTGGCGCACCACAAGGAAAATTTTCTCTACACGCATTTTGAAGATATCTGCGAAATCATGCAGACCTATGACATCAGCTTCTCCCTGGGAGACGGCCTGAGACCTGGTTCCAGCGCAGACGCCAACGATGAAGCGCAGTTCGCCGAGTTGAAAACCCTGGGGGAACTCACCAAAGTCGCCTGGAAATACGAAGTGCAGACGATGGTCGAGGGTCCGGGTCATGTGCCCATGCACCTGATAAAGGAAAACATGGAGAAGCAGTTGGAAGACTGCCATGAAGCGCCGTTTTACACCCTGGGTCCGTTGACCACCGACATCGCGCCCGGATACGACCATTTCACCAGCGGCATAGGCGCCGCCATGATCGGCTGGTTCGGATGCGCCATGCTCTGCTACGTCACGCCCAAGGAACACCTGGGACTGCCCAATCGGGATGACGTGAAGGAAGGCGTCATTACCTATAAAATCGCCGCCCACGCGGCGGACGTGGCCAAGGGGCATCCCGGAGCCCGGGTGCGGGACGATGCGCTCAGCAAGGCGCGGTTCGAGTTCCGTTGGGAAGATCAGTTCAACCTTTCGCTCGACCCGGAAAGGGCGCGTGAATTTCATGACGAAACCATGCCGTCGGATTCCGCCAAGGTGGCGCATTTCTGCTCCATGTGCGGGCCTCACTTCTGCTCCATGAAAATCACTCAGGAGGTGCGCGATTACGCCAAAAAGAAGGGCCTTGAAGAGAAAGAGGCGCTTGCGGAGGGCATGAAGGAAATGTCGCAAACTTTCAAGGACAAGGGCAGTCAGATATACAGCGAGCCAGCGTGACGCTGGCTCCTCCGCGGAGGGCGGGCTTTCTCACGCCGTGCAATGGGTTTATAACTGATTGCATTTTGCTTAGCGAAGAAATTAACTGATGGTCGTTGCGAGGAGCGTTAGCGGCGAAGCCGTGATATCTCCTCATTTGTTTTCGTGCCCCGGAGGGGTAAATCCAGCCCATTAGCATGGGGGGCAATATTCGATAGTTTTATTTTGCGCTTAATAATATCGTAACCAGACAACCTATTAACGAGAATTGGCCCTCCGCCTGAGGAACTGGATCGACGCGCCGCCTGTCGCGGCTCGCGGCGATGAAATAGACGGTTGATGGGTTATTGTTTCTCCAGGGCTGGTGAGCGTGTGATATTCGACCTTTGCCTTCATGCCCCGTAGGGGTAAAGCGAACGTAGCCCACTCTTCCTCCCCGCGTAGCGGGGTTGACAAATGAAGGATTCGCACTAGAATAGGCAACCATAATAAATTCAGGCGCGTAGCTCAGGGGTAGAGTACTTGCTTGACATGCAAGGGGTCGGCGGTTCGAAACCGCCCGTGCCTATGTTTTTTAGATCCCCAAAAGTGAATTGAGCGTCAGTTGAAACCATAAGCCCAGACAGGCAAATGGAACATATTGCCTTGTATTCGGGAGATGAGTTTCACCTTCCCTTAAGGAATTCCCTTACAATCCGATGGGTAATATTTAGCGGGCCAAAACCTGGGGATCAGTCAGTTTCCCATCTGCTGGCAGGACTTAAAAGAGAGCGTAACAGGATAAAGCAATGAGCAAGGCCACTGACAATTACGATCTGGAAACCATCCGGCACAGCGCCGCCCATCTGATGGCGCAGGCGGTGCAACAGTTGTATCCGGAAACCAAGGTCACGATCGGTCCGGTGATCGAGGATGGATTCTATTACGATTTTTTTCGGGAAAAACCGTTCGTCCCGGAAGATCTGGAAAAAATCGAAGCGCGCATGAAAGAGATCGCCAAACAGGATCTCGAAATCGTGCGCCAGGAAATTCCGCGGGAAGATGCGCTCAAAATGTTCGACGAAATGGGCGAATCGTTCAAGCGCGAGATCATCGACGGGATCGATTCCAGCGACGCCCTTTCCGTTTATACACAAGGCGAATTTACCGATCTTTGCCGGGGACCGCATGTTGGCTCCACCAGGGATATCAAATCGTTCAAGCTGTTGCACACCTCCGCCTCTTACTGGCGGGGCGATGAACGCAACGCCGGGTTGCAGAGAATCTATGGCACGGCATGGCAAAACGACAAAGAGCTGAGGATCTACCTGCGTCGATTGGAGGAAGCTAAAAAACGCGACCACCGTAAACTGGGTAAGGAACTGGACTTGTTTTCCATTTCGGACGAGATCGGTCCGGGACTGATCCTATGGCATCCCAAGGGGGCGAGAATCCGTGGTTTGATGGAGGACTTCTGGAAAAGCGAGCATTATAAAAACGGTTACGAGATGGTTTACAGCCCGCACGTCGCCAAAGCCGATCTGTGGAAAACCAGCGGTCACATGGATTTTTACAAGGACAACATCTTTTCGCCTATGGATATCGAAGGCAAAGAGTATGTGATGAAACCCATGAACTGCCCGTTTCACATCAAGATTTTCCAGAGCCGCCTGCGCAGATACCGGGACCTTCCCAACCGCTTCGGAGA
>JADFGI010000326.1 GCA_022567815.1 Nitrospinota bacterium | reverse complement strand
CGCAAAATGAGCAACTATCCCGTCGGGCAACCATTCGAGCCGATGCCAAAACGGATCGACCTCGAAAAACGCATTAAGGTGCTTAAATGAACAGTATTGCGCCTAACCCGCTTGTACAAGCCTCCCTCGATTTGTTCCGACTTGTCCCCGATTCTCCCCTTTAAACCGTGGAAAAATCCGGTCCATATGCCGGTAATCTTTCATTTGGAAACTGATTGGATCAGCCTGTTAACCGTTCTTCGTTAACGCTCCATATGTGGGCGGGCGGCAAATATTGCACTATATGGTAGTTCTAAAAACGTTTTAGACCGTTTTAAAACCCCGCCCCTATACCTACGTACCCCCGCCCGGCGGCATAGAACGCACTTTATGGTTTTTTCATATCTGATCGCCATTTTAGGAACGTAAATAATACTTTACGATCCCAGATTTCAAATGGGTACAGCAGTTGATTCTTCGGTTCATAGGCGGGGAGGGCCGATTGGGAAAGGTTCTAAACCAAAACCGACTGTCGAAGGAATTTGTGGTATTTCGTCGGCTCCCGAGAAAACCCGGTCCCCTGCGGCTGGAGCTTGGTGAATACGATATCGCGGTGGATTTGCCCAAACTCCCTTTGAGGCCGGGCGCCTATGAACTTTCCGTGGCACTGGTGGACACCGATGCTGGCAAGGTCGCCAGCCAACGCCTGCCCCGGGAAATCACGGTGACCACCCAAAACCAGAAACTTACCAGCCTGTCCGGCGGCATCCTGGAAATGGACTGCGGGATGTCGGTAAAGCCCCTTGCCAGGGGGTGATTTTTAGAGCAACCTAGTTTTTCCGTTGTTCCCTACTCGCCGACTCAGGAAATAGACTTTTTGGATCGCATGAAATATATGACCGAAAAAACCCTTACCGAAATATATGAAGAGCACACAGGGAAAGTTTCAGATAAATGGTCTCTCTATCTATCGGAATATGACCGCATTTTTAAAGGATACCGCACACAACCTATAAAGATTCTGGAGATAGGTATACAAAACGGTGGTTCCCTGGAAATTTGGCCAAAGTTTTTCCCAAACGGAAAAAAATTCATTGGGTGTGATATCAATCCCAATTGTGCAAAACTTCAATTCGAGGACCCGAGGATTAAATTGGTCATTGGGGATGCCAACACAAATAAAACCCAAAATGATATCCTCCAACATAGTTCCGAATTTGATATAGTGATTGATGATGGTTCACACTTGTCCAGCCACATTATTAAATCCTTTGCGAGATATTTCCCAATTTTATTAGATGGTGGCGTTTATGTCGCGGAAGATTTACATTGCAGCTACTGGGTTGATTACGAGGGAGGTTTATTAGATCCATTTTTCTGCAATTTCATTTTTTAAATTACTCGCTGATATTATTAATCATGAACATTGGGGTGTTGAAAAAGGACCTGAGGAGTTACTTAAATGTTTTTTGGAAAAATATGAATTTGAAATGAATTATTTCGCCCTGGAAAATGTACATTCCATTGAGTTCATTAACTCATTGTGTGTCGTACGGAAAAACCCCAAGAAACAAAATATACTTGGAGATCGTATTGTTGCAGGTGAAGTCGAAGAAATTTTTTCAGGCCACAGGGGGAAAATTCTAGCGACCCCTTCACAACCCAAATTTCCCTGGTCTAGTATTTCACATCTATCGGGATTAGAACTCGCCGATAGTATAAAACAAATCGCTAAACTTCAACACACCATTGAGGGTTTGGAAAATTCATGGAGTTGGCGCGTCACTGCCCCTTTTCGTTGGATAAGGGGCATATTAAAAAAGTTAAAAAAGAACAAGAAAAAATACGGTTAAATCAAATTAAATTTTTTATAAAAAATAACAAAGCTCTTTTCGCGAGGAAATCACATTTTCATTTTTACCTATTGAAGGATTTTTTAACTATGGGATGATATCGTCCATTGTTCCTAATATTTTATGGTAACCGCCATGATGGATCAAATCGCGCCCAGCCACCTGCTGCACCTGGCCTGGGGCACCGAGCCAGGCAAATACTGGACCTCCCGGCAAAATCTGGACTGGGTAACGGCATCGTTGTGTTTGTATCGTGCCTTTGTGGCCGCTGGCGGGCGGCGGATCGTGTGCGCCGGCACCTCTGCGCGGAATACGACTGGAGTCATTCATTGCTCGATGAGATGGAAACGCCTTGCAATCCGGCCACACTCTATGGGAGGGCCAAACACGGACTGCAAACCATCCTGGCGGCGGCGGCGCGCCTGGATGAGGTGTCCCTAGCCTGGGGACGGATTTTCTTCCTTTATGGGCCGGGGAAAAAGCGCGGACGGCTGGTCAGGGACATTATTGCCGGATTGTTGACCGGCCAGCCGGTTGAAACCACGGCCGGAACGCAAATCCGCGACTTCCTTCATGTAGCCGATGTCGCCGGGGCGTTTGCCGCTCTGTGCGACACTGCCATTGAAGGGCCGGTCAATAACGCCAGCGGCGAACCCCGATCTCTGGCCAGGGTCATGAGAATGCTATCTGAAATGACGGACAATTCGCACCTGTTGCAGCATGGCGCGCGCCCGACTCCGCCGGGCGACCCGGCGGAACTGACCGCGACGGTGAATCACCTGCGCGGTGAGGTCGGGTTCGCTCCCGAATTCGATCTCGAAAACGGGCTCCGGGATACCGTTTCCTGGTGGGGTGAGCAACTGCACAGGAACGAGGAGACCCCTGACTTACGGGAGATGAAATCTTGAATATCGCCGTGGTTTATCTTGCGTACGGCGTGGGCGGCGGGCTGGCCGCGGCCGAAACGTTTTTCCGATCTTACCGCAGCCATCCCGCCGGTGCCCCCCATGATTTGGTCGTCATCGCCAAAGGGTGGGAGGATGAATCCGGATTCAAGACGTTACGGGAAATGGCCGGTGAATGCGAGGCGGAGGTGATGGATCTGCCCGACGACGGTTTTGACTGGGGCGCTTACATGCGCGCAGCTGAGCGGCTGTCTCAGGATTGGGTGGTATTTCTCAACACCCAAAGCGAGATTCGCAAAGAAGGCTGGCTGCGGATCATGAGCAAAGCCGCCACGAATCAGGGGGTTGGGGCAGTGGGTTGTACTGGGTCTTGGGGAACAAGAGCCGTCGTAATGAAATTTATTCTGCCAATTTTAATGGAGAAAAGACGCAACAAGGGTACCTTAAAATTTATGTTTGCTTCCGCGGATTCCATGGTTCTGGCACCCCTCCGGTGGGTAAAAAGGTTCCCCTGGTTTCCGCAATTCCCGAACCCCCATCTACGCTCCAATGCTTTTCTGACACGCCGGAAACTGTTTGCCGAGTATGCTCGGAACCACCGCATTCCGCGCACGAAAAACGATGCTTATCGCTTTGAGCACGGACGCGTCAGCTTTACACGGTTCTTGAGCGCACGGGGCTTGAAATCGGTCATTGTGGGCAAAGACGGCAAGTCCTATGGGCCGGATGAATGGATGGACAGCAGCACGTTCAGGGTGCCAGGGCAGGAAAACCTGCTGATCTCCGACAATCAAACCCGCGACTACGATACCTTGCTAAGGGCAGGGCGTCGCATCAGCGAATATTCGGCCTGGGGCCGCTTCCTGACGCCATAATTTGGATGAAACGCGCGGGTGAAGGTGCGCCGTCCCCGTTTGAATCCGTAGAGCGCCGGAGCGACCGTGGCCACGGCATCGGCCGGCGT
>JADFGI010000325.1 GCA_022567815.1 Nitrospinota bacterium | reverse complement strand
CGTCACGCTGGCTTACCTCTTTTGCTATAATCTCCCCTACACCATTTCTTTTTTGAATTCAAATAAAGGACGATGGAGAACCTGAAGGACATCTCTAAAAATTTGACCTGGACTATGAGCAAACCCCTTATATTAAGAGGTTGGCGATTGCAAAGGCCAAAAAAAATTAATTGTTAGAGATCCCCTGAAAAGGTTTTAATCGGGAATATCTTGACTGAAAATACTCCGGAATTTTTTATGCGCCGCGTTTTGGAACTGGCCCGGAAAGGGCGAACCTCTCCCAATCCGATGGTCGGCGCGGTGCTGGTAAAAAATGGCCGCGTGGTGGGCGAGGGGTATCATCACAAAGCCGGGTTGCCGCACGGCGAAATAGAAGCGCTCCGGCGAGCCGGGAAAAAAGCCAGGGGAGCGGACCTGTATGTCAATCTTGAG
This sequence comes from Nitrospinota bacterium, assembly GCA_022567815.1. Lineage (GTDB taxonomy): Bacteria > Nitrospinota > Nitrospinia > Nitrospinales > VA-1 > JADFGI01. Next base: position 3,279 of record JADFGI010000325.1, on the reverse strand, counting down.
CCTTGTTGTCATTTCGGAAAAACTCCGCCATGTACTGAGGCGATTATTTCTGCAGGGGTCAAAAAAGTCATCGTGGGAATGCGTGACCCAAACAGGGTGGTGAGTGGAAAAGGATTCCGTCAATTGAAAAAAAATGGCATCCGGGTGATGACGGGAACCTTGCGTAAAGAATGTGAAAGGTTGAACGAGGTCTTTATGAAATTTGTCCGAACGGGCAATCCATTTGTTGTATTAAAGACCGCGATTTCCCTGGATGGAAAAATTGCCACCCGTTCGGGAGAATCCCAATGGATCACAGGCCCGAAAGCCAGAGAAAAAGTCCATCAAATTCGTAACGAAATTGATGCGATCGTGGTCGGAGCGGGAACCGTTGTGAAAGACAATCCTTTTCTAACCACGCGGTTGAGAAAAAAGTCCGCCGTCGTCAAACACCCTGTTCGTGTTATCTTGGATAACCAGTTTCTCGCCCCCCTGAAATCCAACGTTTTCAAGAATGCGGAAACCCAGCGCGTTCTTTATGCCACCGGCAGGAAGCTCCCCGTTTCCCGGAGAAAAGAGCTGACTCGCAGGGGGGTTGATATCCTCATTCTCAAGGAAAAAAATGGTGGAGTGGATTTGCGGCATTTACTGCAGGCTTTGGGTGAGAGGGACATCACCTCCGTGCTGATTGAGGGAGGAGCCGAAGTGAATGCCAGCGCCCTGGAAGCGGGAATTGTGGACAAGGTCCTGATTTTTGTCGCGCCCATTTTGATTGGCGGAAAAGACGCTCCCGGCCCTTTGGGCGGGAAAGGAATCCGGCGTCTTGCGTCTGCTTTCAAAATAAAAAACATGACCGTGAATCAAATCGGCAACGATCTGATGATTGAAGGATATATTTAGAGGATCGGCAATAGTAGATTTGTATGTTGGATGTTAGAATCCGCATCCAATCATCGGTAGAGGAAACTTGAAAAATGTTCAGCGGAATTATTCAGAGTCTGGGGGCGGTGCAGAAAATCATTCGTTCGGATGAAAAAGCGGAGATGGTGATTCGTACAGAATCGGATTTTAAAGATTTTGAATTGGGAGAAAGCATTGCCGTCAATGGCGTTTGCCTGACCGTTCGCGATTCTGGAGAACATTTTTTTGTTGTGGATTTGAGTACCGAGACTTTGAACCGGACAGGGTTTAAGGAAATCAAGGAACGGGCCAAGGTCAATTTGGAACGTTCGCTCACGCCTTCTCAAAAAATAAGCGGTCATTTTGTTTCCGGTCACGTTGACCAAATGGGCAAGGTGGTAGAAATCGAACACAAAAGCGGAGAAATTCTGTTTCGATTTGAACATCCTGCGGAACTCGGTCCCTATATTATCGAGAAGGGATCGATTGCCATTGATGGGATCAGCCTCACCGTGTTTTCCTGCAGGGACAACCGGTTTTCCGTATCCGTCATTCCGTTCACGCATACCCATACCAATATGAACACGCGTAAAATCGGTGACTTGGTAAACATCGAATGTGATATGATTGGTAAATACGTTTATAAAGCTTGTGAGACTCTTTTGGGTTCCTCTGGGACAAAGCAAAAAGTTTCGCTGGACCTGCTCCGGCAAAAAGGTTTTTTGTAGGGATGGACCATAAGGATATGTTCCGTACTATTGGGCAAAGCTCTGTACAACGTTGAGTGAGGCAAAAGAGATTTGTATAAGGAAAGAATTATGAGTGATGTGTTCTGTCCCATAGATGAAGCCATCGGCGATCTGAAACAAGGCAAAATGATCATCATCGTTGACGATGAGGACCGGGAAAATGAAGGCGATTTAATGATCGCCGCTGAAAAGGTTACGCCGGAGGCCATCAACTTCATGGCAAAATATGGTCGTGGTTTGATCTGCCTGGCTCTGACGGAAAAAAGAACCGAGGAACTGGGGTTGACCATGATGGTTGAGGACAACCAATCCGCTTTCGAAACGCCGTTTACCATTTCGATAGATGCCAGGGAGGGGGTGACCACCGGAATCTCCGCCGCGGACCGTGCGAAAACCATTCAGGTGGCCATTGATCCCACAAGCGAAAAAAAAGATTTGATCAAACCGGGTCATATTTTCCCTTTGCGGGCCAAGGATGGAGGCGTTCTGGTGCGTATGGGGCAAACGGAAGCTTCGGTGGATATTTCCCGGTTGGCAGGATTAGCCCCTTTTGGCGTTATTTGCGAAATCATGAATGACGACGGGACGATGGCACGCGTTCCCCAATTAACGTCGTTTGCCAAAAAGTACGGCTTGAAGATGATCACCACCAAGGATCTCGCGGAATACAGACTGCAACGGGAAACCCTGGTTGTAGAAGAGGTCACGACCATCCTGCCCACTGAATTTGGAGAATTTAGATCTGTGGTCTTCAGGAACGTGCTGATCGATCAGATTCATATTGCCCTGGTGAAAGGAGAAATCCACCCGGATGTGCCGGCATTGGTGCGTGTTCATTCCCAGTGCCTGACTGGCGATGTGTTCGGTTCCTTCCGCTGTGACTGCGGTGATCAGCTAAAAAAATCCATGCAAATGATCGGTGATGAGGGCTTGGGAGTTTTGTTGTATTTGTATCAGGAAGGGCGTGGAATTGGAATTATCAATAAAATGAAGGCGTATGCCTTGCAGGACGAGGGCAAGGACACGGTGCAGGCCAATGAGGCCTTGGGATTCAAACCCGATTTGCGGGAATATGGAATAGGAGCGCAGATCCTTCGTAAACTCGGATTGGGCAAGATTCGCTTGATGACAAATAATCCTCGAAAGATTGTGGGGCTGGAAGGGTACGGGTTGCAAATGGTCGAGCGGGTTCCCATTGAAGTCAGCCCAAGGAAAGACAATATCAAGTACCTGCGAACCAAGCGGCAGAAAATGGGTCATATGATTAAGAATATATCTTGAACATCGATAAGAAAAATTGATGACTAATAATATTGAGGGTGATCTGAACGCCAAGGGATTTAAATTCGGTATCGTGGTCAGCAGGTTCAACGATTTCATAACCAGCCGTTTGGTGGAAGGTGCCGTTGACGCTCTGGTCCGTCATGGAGCTAAAGACAAGGATATAGATATCGTTAAAGTTCCCGGAGCTTTTGAAATTCCCATGACGGCCAGGAAAATGTGTGCCGCGAAAAAGTATGACGCTATTCTCTGCCTGGGCGCGGTCATCCGGGGAGCCACCCCACACTTCAATTTTGTTGCCGGGGAAGCCGCCAAGGGCGTGGGAACGCTGGCGATGGAATCGTCTATCCCGGTATGATTCGGAATCTTG
>JADFGI010000015.1 GCA_022567815.1 Nitrospinota bacterium | reverse complement strand
TAAATTGTCGAGCCACCATTAAACATTATTAACGCCAAGATCATACAAAAATATACAAGGATAGGCACATGGCAATATAGAATTTTTCCAGGCGGCTTCCTTAAGAAACGCTCTCCTGCAAATTTACCGGTCCATCGCCATTTTTCCGGCCAGTTTTCTTCCTCGACCAAAGCAACCTGTTGTATGATATTTGTTTAATTTGATTCGACAATCCGAACAGGACGGTTCCATGAAGCGTTACGATGTAATAGTCATTGGCGGCGGGCACGCCGGATGCGAGGCGGCATTGGCCTCTGCGCGTATGGGGTGCGCCACCCTGCTCATCACCCTGGATAAAGACAAGATGGCCCTCATGCCCTGCAACCCGGCCATCGGCGGCGTGGGCAAGGGCCACATCGTCCGCGAAATCGACGCACTCGGCGGCGAAATGGCCAAGGTCATTGACAAAACCGGCATCCAGTTCCGGGTGTTGAACGCCTCCAAAGGCCCTGCGGTCCAGGGTTACCGGGCGCAGGCGGACAAAAAACTCTACAAGAACGAAATGCGCCGGGTGCTGGAAAATCAGGCCGGGCTCGATATTCTTGAGGAAGAAGTGGATGAACTGCTCATGGAAAACCAGTCCGTGAAAGGCGTACGTACTGTTACCGGAGGGGAAGTTCAGGCGGTTGCCGTGGTCATCACCACCGGCACGTTTTTGAACGGGCGCATGCATGTGGGCATGAAAAATTTTCCTGCGGGCCGGGTGGGAGAAAAACCGTCCACCAAACTTTCCGAATCGTTTCTGTCGGCAGGTTTTGAGGTCGGCAGGCTGAAAACCGGAACGCCTCCCCGCCTGCTCAGCGGCACCATCGATTTTGACAGATGCACGATTCAGCCCGGCGACTCCGATCCCAAACCGTTTTCTTTCTCGACCGAATCCATCACCCGCGATCAGGTTCCCTGCTATCTCACTGCTACCAATGAAAGGACGGCGGCAGTGATCCGCAAAAACATGCACTTGTCGCCTCTGTACAGCGGCATCATCGAAGGCGTGGGACCGCGCTATTGCCCATCCATCGAAGACAAAATAGTCAAGTTTCCCGACAAACAGTCGCACAATATTTTTCTGGAACCGGAAGGACTGGATACCGACTGGATTTATCCCAATGGAATTTCCACCAGCCTCGCCGAGGAGGTGCAGTGGGAACTGGTGCGCACCATTCCCGGATGTGAAAACGCGGAAATTGTCCGTCCGGGCTATGCGATGGAATACGATTTCGTGCCACCGACACAATTACTGCCGACCCTGGAGACCAAACCGGTTGCCGGTTTGTATCACGCCGGGCAGATCAACGGAACCTCCGGTTACGAGGAGGCGGCGGGGCAGGGCATCGTCGCCGGAATCAACGCGGCGTTGAAAGCGCAGGGCCGCCCGCCTTTCATTTTGACGCGGATGGAAAGTTATATCGGCGTGTTGATCGACGACCTGGTGACTAAGGGAACCCAGGAACCGTACCGCATGTTCACCTCGCGCGCCGAATACCGGCTCCTGCTGAGGCAGGACAACGCCGATGACAGGTTGATGGGAAAAGGCTTTGAACTGGGCCTGGTATCCCGCGAGGACCATGAACGCTGTCGGCAAAAATATGCCAGCGTGGTGCAGGAGATCAACCGTCTTTCAAAGACCCCGGTGGTCCCCAATAAAGCGGACTTATCTAAACTAGCCAAAATAGGCATCAATGAGTTAAAGCGGCCCACTACACTTAGCGGACTGCTTAGAAGGCCGGACATCACCTACCGTCAGCTCATCGAGGTTTTTAACAACAACGGCGCGTTCCTGCCAAGGCTGGTGGGAGAGCAGGTAGAAATCCAGATCAAGTATGAAGGGTTCATTGCCCGCCAGAGCCAGATGGTGGAAAAACAAAAGAGGCTGGAAACCGTCTCCATCCCGAAAGATTTTGAATACGAAGGCATTCCCGGTCTTTCCCGCGAGGTGGAGCAGAAACTGAAAGAAATCCGCCCGATGACATTGGGTCAGGCCGCCCGCATCTCCGGGGTTACTCCCTCCTCGATCACCATTCTGATGGTGCTTCTCGACCGGCGGTTTCGCCTGCGGGAGGATAATGGCAAGAAAAATCCAACTGACAAGCTCGAACGGGCTGATGAACCGCTGACCCGAGTTTGATGCACACCGATTCCGTTCAGTGGCGGTTGGAGGTGGACAAGAAAGACATCGCTCTATCGTGAGTATTTTTGAAGCCTATGAAAATTTTGCCGTGGTGCGGACCATCGACCAATCCAAAGGATTGATCGAACTCATGATCTCTCCCGATTATCTCGATGAAACCCGAAAATTGCTTGACGGCCTTGCCCGAGAAATTCCTCTCAGAAGAGTTTAAAGGGACCTCTAATAATTCGATAATTTTCCTTCAGGCAACTCGCGGGCCCTTATTTCATAAGGGCCGCTCATGGCCAAATGTAATTTTTAGAGGCGCCCTTAAATCAACTCTCCCTGAAAAACGGTCACCGCCTGTCCGCCAAGGAGGACCCGGTCATCCTTCAATGAAACCCTGACAAATCCCCCACGGGGGGACGCTTGATAACCCAGCATTTCCCGCTTGCCCAGACGGGTTGCCCAAAATGGCCCTAAACTGCAATGCGCCGAACCGGTCACAGGGTCTTCATCGATCCCCGCCCCAGGCGCGAAAAACCGGGAGACAAAATCGTATTCTGCTGAATCCGCCCGGCTGGTCACGATGACACCCCTGACGGGAAAGGCTTTGAGCGCCTTTAAATCCGGTTGCAGGCAGGCAATCATTTCTTCGCATTCCACCTCAACCAGATAATCCGTTCCATCCCAGCCGATGAATTTTTCCTCTACACCCAAAGCCTCCACCAAACCATCAGGTGGCTGAATCGTTTCAACCGTATTTGCTGGAAAGTCCAATTCGATCCACTCGCCCAGGCGGCGCGCTATCAGGAGACCACTGCGGGTATTGAAACGAGCGGGTTGGTCCAGTTGCACGAGCCGCGCTTCCCACAGCGCATGCGCGCTGGCCAAAGTAGCATGGCCGCAGAGATCCACCTCGGTTGTTGGCGTGAACCAGCGAAGATCAAAAGCATCGGGCTTTGGAACGAGAAAAGCGGTTTCCGATAGATTCATTTCACGGGCCACATTTTGCATCCATTTCTCATCGGCAGGTTCCTTCAAAATACAAACCGCCGCCGGATTCCCCTTGAAAGGTTCATCCGTGAAAGCATCTATCTGAAACATTTTTATGGCCATCATCTTGTACCTGGGAAAAGTCCGTCATCAAAATTGACCCATAAGAAAAGCCCCCTGGGAATACCCAAGGGGCCATCAAACCGTTTACGAAACCCAAGCAGTGGGACAAACTCAAGCGTCGTAGTACATATGGAATTCCAAAGGATGCGGACGCAGTCTGAGAGGGGCGATCTCATTCTCCCTTTTGTAATCGATCCATTGGTCGATGACATCCTGAGTGAAAACGTCGCCCTTCAGGAGAAAATCATGATTCTCTTCCAAAGCGATCAACGCATCATCCAGGGAATGGGGAAGTGTGGGAATTTCCGCGAGTTCTTCCGGCCCCAAAGCGTATATATCCTTGTCCAGCGGTTCGCCGGGGTCGATTTTATTTTCAATGCCGTCCAATCCCGCCATGAGCATGACGGCAAACGTCAGATACCCGTTGCAGGCAGGATCAGGATAGCGAACTTCCACTCGCTTGGCCTTCGGGCTTGGGGAATACATGGGAATGCGGCAAGCCGCGCTTCGGTTCCGGCTGGAATACGCCAGGTTGACCGGCGCTTCAAAACCCGGTACCAACCGTTTGTAAGAGTTTGTGGTCGGCGCGGCAAAAGCGCAAATGGCGCGTGAATGTTTCAGAATACCGCCAATATAGTGCATGCCCAACTCACTGAAACCGGCATAACCGGTGCCTGCGAAAAGAGGTTTGCCGTCTTTCCATATACTCTGATGGACGTGCATACCCGTTCCATTATCGCCATAGAGAGGTTTCGGCATGAAGGTTGCCGTTTTGCCGTGTCTTTTAGCAACATTTTTGACAATGTATTTGTACCATTGCAAGTTGTCCGCGCACTTGACCAAAGAGGAAAACCGCATGGCGATTTCGTTTTGTCCGCCTGTGGCAACTTCATGATGGTGACATTCCATGGACATCCCCACCTGTTCCATCAACAGCATCATTTCAGACCGCATATCCTGAAAGGTGTCAACAGGAGAAACTGGGAAATACCCTTCCTTATGGCGGGGTTTGTGGGCCAGGTTGGGACCTTCCTCCCGCCCGGTATTCCAGCTTCCTTCCACTGAATCCACCTTGTAAAACGATTGGTTTGAACTCAGGTCATAGCGAACATCATCGAATATAAAAAATTCCGCTTCGGGACCAAAATAAGCCGTGTCGCCAATGCCTGTTGATTTGAGATACGCCTCGGCCTTTTGAGCGATGTTTCTGGGGTCTCGGGTATATTTTTCCCTGGTGATCGGGTCAACGATATTGCAAAGCATGCTAACTGTAGGAATTTCCATGAAGGGATCCATGACCGCCGTCGCGGGATCCGGGATGACGAGCATATCACTGGCATGGATCACCTGCCATCCGCGGACGCTGGAACCGTCAAACCCCAGCCCTTCTTCAAACAGGTGTTCTTCCAATTCACTGATGGGAACAGAAAAGTGTTGCCAGGTACCCAAAAGATCCATGAATTTCAAATCCACAATTCGGGCGTTGTTTTTCTTCGCCATATCAACCGCTTCTTTAGGGGTCACTACACGCTCCTTTACCAAGTTGTTTATAAATATGAATGTTAGTTAATCATCGGCACAAATATTACTAAAGCGCCGCCCGGTTGAGATCGCTTATAAAACCGGATTCAACTTGTCAAGTTTCGTATGACAAGAAAAATACCGCTTCCCCACAAACGGCAAGGTCCGGCTTTTAAATCGCCTCTTCGCCCCGTTCTCCGGTGCGGATACGGATGGTATCCTGTAAATCGGTAACGAAAATCTTACCATCGCCGATTCTTCCCGTCTGCGCGGCGGACATGATGGTATTGATAACATCTTCCACCTGTCCATCGCTGGTGATGATTTCCAATTTAATTTTGGGAAGAAAATCAACGACATATTCGGCGCCCCGGTATAATTCCGTGTGCCCTTTCTGGCGGCCAAATCCCTTCACTTCGGTGACCGTGATACCCTTGACCCCTATCTCATTTAATTTATCTTTAACTTCATCCAATTTAAACGGTTTGATGATAGCTTCAACCTTCTTCATAAATTTTTTCCCCTTTTAATGACTCCCGTGATTCGAATACCCGATCCCGGTCTGACAAACCTGGCCCTTTTCCAAATGAGTTGAAAGAAATAAGGGCCACCCGGACAGGTGGGATTGTTCAAGTTTAACTAGTTGACCCTTGACTCCCTCCCCGATGAAGATTCTTTATCTTCAATATTTTATTACAGGCATTCCAGACAAAACACAGCGATTTCCTTTATTGACTATTCTTCAATAATCATGCCAATAAAAGCAAATCTCCACGCCAGAGGAAATCTCTAACCAATTATTTTCTAAAGGGTTTAAAAACAGATTGGACTATACTCCATTGAGCAAATAATTTCAATTGTTAGAATTGCCTGCTTTTTAGTCAGGCGCTTTTAAAAATGTTAAAAAATTAGGCTTTTTCTGAATAAGCTATTCACTTTCCAAGGCCAGCTGATTCAGAATGCTTTCCAGTTCCATTTGTTTTTGCTGGAAGGATTCTTCATCAATACGGCGGGGTATCTGTATGGGGTCACCCGAATTCACGGTGCATCGGGTGAAGGGAAAGGGGAGAACAAATCGATCCCAACTTTTTAAAATCCATTTACGCCTGGCATCAAAGGACAGTGGGATCACGGGAGCTCCTGTAATCCCGGCAATTTGCAGAAGCCCCGGCTGAACTTTGCAACGGGGTCCCCGCGACCCGTCCGCGATGATGACAATCCTTCCCTCACGCCTCAACACCTTGATGAGAGACCGGGCGGATGGGACCGCTTTTTTGAAAGAAGAGCCGCGGATGACAGAATACCCCATCAACTGTCCCAGACGGGCGAGAATGTCCCCATCCTGACTGGGACTGATCAACAAATATAAATCGGTTAATTCGCGATAGTAGTAGAAAAGGTAGAAAATTCGACCATGCCACATGGTCAGGATATATTTTCCCGGAAGACCCCGGATATGTTTCTCCGCATCCGGATTTTTGCTGGTGGCGCCAAGGGTGAGATACCATATCCTGAAAAGACCAAACAGCAGATAAGGAATAAAATAATTATTGAGAAACTTCTTCATTTCCAATTTGTTCGTCGAGATATTGGCATATGCTTTTGGCCACGCGGTTCATGACCCCAGGCTCGCCCAGAGATTCGCGAATCTTTAAAAGCCGCGTTCTAACCGCCTGCAAACGTTCGGGATTATTAAGATGAGTGATGGCTTCTCTGGCGATATTTTCGGGAGTCACCTCTCCCTGAATCAATTCCGGTACTACACGTTCCCCCGCTACGATATTGACCAACCCGATCATTTCCGTATCTATCAGGATTCGCGCCAAAAAATAAGTGAAGACATTGAGTTTATAAATAATGACCATGGGACACCCTAAAATCCCCGCTTCCAGGGTGGCAGACCCGGAAGCGATGATCAAAAAATCACAGCAATGCATCACATCGTAGGTTTTGCCCGTAACCAGACGAACGTTCAGGGGATTGCCCTGCAACTGCCGGCGGATGATTTCGGGGTCGATGGTATCAGCGACGGGAAGAATAAACTGACAGTTACCGAGTTCATTTTGAATTTTTTCCGCCGCCTCAAGCATGATTTGCAAAAGCGATTGAATTTCATTTTTCCTGCTACCGGGAAGCAGGCCAATGATTTTTTGGTCTGAATCCAAATGAAATTCTTTAAGCGCTTCCTCTTTGTCCATAGAGGGATGAACTTTGTCCGCAAAAGGGTGGCCCAGAAATTCCGCATCCACTCCGGCAGACCGGTATAAACTTTCTTCAAAGGGAAGGACCACAAACATACGGTTGACCGTCTGCCGAATTTGGTTGATGCGTCCCTTGCGCCAGGCCCAGATTTGCGGGCTGATAAAATAAAAAACCGGGACACCCGCCCGTTCGCACAATCTGGCCAGCCGAAGGTTCAAGGTGGGGTAATCAATAAGGATAGCGGCAGTATACGCACCTGAGGAAATTTCCCTGGAAAGCGTGCGGTAAACTTTTAAATAATGCGGCAGTTCCGCGAGGATTTCAACGGCCCCCACAGCTCCCATTCGTTCGATATCGAAAAACGTTTCCACGCCTTCGGAGCGCATATTTTTTCCGCCCATGCCAAAAAAACGGCACTCGGGCCGGAGTATTTTCAGGGCTTGAACCAGATGGCTTCCGTGCAGGTCCCCTGAAGCCTCGCCAGCCACGATGAGGGTGCGCAAAGATTTTTTATTCATTCAGCCTTATCAAGTTCAATGGTGTTTCAGAAGAAATCTGCGGAGGAGCAACGCATCACACGCAAATTACCGACAAACCCGCCCGGTCCGCCATTTGCTCGACTTTGGTTTGGTTGGCCACCATCACCCGGTCCGCTTCCAGAGCCAGAACGCCAGCCCCTCCCGCCACAAGTCCTTCTATGGTTTTAGGTCCTATGCCCGGACTGTCGAAGCGATAATCCTGATCGGTTCGGCTGACCTTGACGACAACGGCTTTGCCCTTAGCCAGAGCGCATCCTCTTTCAATGGCGCGGTCGGTCCCTTCAATCGCCTCGACCGCGATGACGGTTTTGTTATAAACGACCACAGTTTGACCAATTTCCATATCCGCCATTTTTTTTGCTATCGGCAAACCAAACTGGATATCCGCCATTTCATCTTTGGTAGGTTCCCGCTTGGACAAGACCCCTGGGCCGGGAAAAATTTCCCGCAGGAATTCGCGTTGGTCCATAACACGGAATCCTTCCTTGCGCATTTCTTCAATCACTCCCAGCATGACGGTTTTATCTTCCCTGTTCTTCAGGTTTTTAAAAAATTTAAGCGTTCGCAAATCAAACATCTGCATGCGAAAAATAATGCTCTTATCCACTTTTCCGAGGATCAGAACGTCCTCAATGCCCTCGTCTTTCAGGGTTTTGAATATTTTTGAGGTTTTGCCAACGCCTATGGAATAGGTTTTTTCGGAAAAAGGGGCCAAGTGCGATTGGATATCATCGGTAAATCCGATGGATACGAGGCGAACGCCATTCTTCATTGCCTTGTCCGCAAAATAGATGGGGATCTCACCCGCGCCGGCGACAAGGCCGATACGGTACGGTTGATTTTTACTCATGCACTTTTTTGTTTTCCCAACTGGTTGTACTTGTCGAGAATTTTCAAGGCAATCTCTAAGGAGTAAAGTTCATTATCAACGGCCACCTTGCGCGGGCTTCCGTTTTTGGCGCAGTCGATGAAATGCTGGAGTTCCAGTTTGAGGGGATTTTCCTTATGCACAAAAATGCGTTCTACCAGGGATTCCTGTTTATAACGCAGGGACCCCTTGCGCAGTTGATGTTCCGATGATGATTCACGCTGGACATATATTTCCTGGTCGGTGTAGTCCAGAAGCACATAGCAATCTCTTTGAGTAACGGAAAGTGTTCTTTCTTTATTTTGTGAAACGCGGCTGGCGACAATACTTGCGATGCACTTGTTTTCAAATTCTATTTGCACGGTCACTAAGTCATCTTTTTTTGAAAATACGGAAGTTCCCAATACATGGATCTCCACAACCCTGGATTTGATTAGATTCAGAATAATATCGATATCATGGATCATAACGTCCAGCACTACACCATCATCCTTGATCCGTTCACTGAAGGAACTCATGCGCTTGCATTCCACATAAATAGGATCGACCACGATTTTGTGGAGTTCCTGCACAGCGCCGTTAAACCGCTCGATATGACCGATGTGCAGGGTCAGCTTTTTTTTGGAAGCGATGTCAAACAACTCTCTCGCCTGTTCCAAATTGTCGGTACAGGGTTTTTCAAGAAGAACGTGGATCCCCGAATTAAGAAAATCTTTACAGATAGAGTAATGTAGCGAGGTGGGAACCGCGATGACAACGATATCTACCTTATTATAGATCTCAAGGTAATCGGAATAAAAAGAGCAATCGAAGTTTTTGGCGATGGTGCGAGCCCTGTCCTTATCGATATCGACCACCCCGACCAGGTCAACCTCACTCATTTCCGACAGCACACCGACATGGTACTCTCCCATTTTGCCCACACCGACAACGCCTGCTTTTACCCTCTTGGCCATTATTTTGTGATCCCGCGTGATGAAAGTTTTATGAAGTGGATAAGATATCGGATTTCGTCCTGCTTTTCAATTTCCGTTTCCATTTTTTCAATTGCCTGTGTGGTGTTATTAGCCGGATCCTGTAAAATTTTAAACGCATTTTTCAAAGCGGTCCGGACTTTAGGCTGTATATGGTTTCTCCTGAGACCAATGGCGTTGATACTGATCAGCCGCGCCGGGACGCCTTCGACCAGGGAATACGGAAGGATATCCTTGGTGATAGCGGTTTTGCCCCCCACCATCGCGTTTTTTCCGATACGAACAAATTGATGCACTCCCACCTGTCCGGAAACAAAGGCGCGGTCTTCCACAACCACATGTCCCGACAACCCTGTGTAATTCACGATGACCACATGATCGCCTATCTCACAATCATGGGCGATGTGCACATAATTCATTAACATGCAATGTTTGCCAATTCTCGTTGTCTGGGATTCCTTGGCGCCCCGGTGAATGGTCACAAATTCGCGGATGACGGTCCCGTCTCCGATTTCCACAGAGGAAGGAATGTCCTCAAAGTTGACCATCTGGGGTTCACCTCCAATGGAAGCCCCATGATGTATTGTGCAATCGCCGCCGATTATCGTCTGCGGATGGATCAAGACATGGGGACCAATTTCTGTGTTGTCGCCAATGATGGCATTGGACCCCACGATGGAAAAAGACCCGATGGAAACGTTTTTCCCCATGATTACACTGGAATCGATCTCCGCGCTTTTATGAATTGTCACCTTAAACGACTCTGATGAGGTTGCACTTTGATGAAAAAGTTAGGAATTGCCTGAATTCTGGGCGGGTGACGGGATGGTTACAAAATCAATCTTCGCAGGGGAAAGTTTGGGCGCCTCAAAAAATTCAACATGGACTATGAACCACCAGCCTGAGGCTGGACCCAATATTGACGTTCAACGGGTTTCTGAGAAAACAATAGTTTCAACTTCGATTAGAACCTTAAACTCCCATCGAACGTAACTATCTGATCCAGCGCTACGCCGGTCAATTTTTAGAGATTCCCTTTATTCCGTTTTCCCCAGCATCGCCTGCAAAGTGCATTCAGTGGCCAAAGCGTCACCGACAAACGCCTTGGCGTTAAACTTGAACAAGGTCCCCCGTTGTTTAACCTTGATCAATTCAAGCCGTAACTGATCTCCCGGAACTACCGGTTTGCGGAACTTGGCCTTCTCGATCCCGGTAAAAAAAACCGACGCGTGTCCTTCTTTCTTCAAAATTTTCAAGGCCAGAATACACGCGACCTGAGCCAGAGCCTCAATAATCAATACCCCCGGCATCACCGGATATCCGGGAAAGTGCCCCTGGAAAAAAGGCTCATTGACCGTTACGTTTTTGATTCCCACGATCCGCGATTCCATATCGCACTCAATCACGCGATCGACCAATAAAAAGGGGTAGCGGTGGGGAATGATCCGCTTAATTTCACTTATGTCCATCATGGCATTAAATTGAGTTTAAGGGAGGAAAAATCAAACCCTCATTTTGGTAAAATTATTTATGGGTGCGGTCGTAGGTTTTTATGGCCAGGGCTGTCAGATCGTTTCCCGTATTATGGTAGAGGACGGATTTTTTTTCCAGAATCATGGTGTATTTACGTTCCTTGCCTATTTTTTGGATAACATCAATCATCTGTTTCAAAAATTCCCGGGTCATTTCTTTTTCTTTTATGGCAAACTCTTTGTTTTGATCTTCAACATAACGCTCAAACGCTACTTTTTCTTTTCTGAACTGATCTTCTTTTTTCTTTTTCAGTTTTGGATCGAGAATAAAGCTTTGCTTGTTTAAATCTTCCAGCATTTTTTTTATTTTATTTTCCTTTTGGGTAATCACGGTTCTTTGTTTTTTAAAGTCGATTTTAAAACCGGCAAAATCTTTTTTCCATGATTTAGTACTTGAAATTGCTTTTTGCACGTCTATAAAACCAACTTTGGAATTTTCCGCCGCGGCCACGCTAATGGTTAACGACACCACCACTGCTATAATTGACAAGAAACTGAAAAACCTGGCCATGGAACGCGTCAATTTGTACCGCATCAAAATTACTCCTCGAAAATTTGTAGTACTTTAAACATAGCGACTAAAAAGAACTGCCTGCCGTGAAATGAAATTCCGCTAATTCCTCTCCGGTTCTCTGGTCGAGTTTTACGCCATAGGCAAAACCCACGGGGCCAAAAGGACTCAGGAAACGCAATCCGGCGCCAATACTGTGTCTCATATCGACCAGGTTGATGGTTTTCGCGGTGCTGGAAATGTTGGTGCCATTGCCGCTTCCAAAAACGTTACCCCGGTCATAAAAAACAAAGCCGCGGAAAGCTTTTGAAAACGGGAACTGAAGCTCGAAATTAAATAATAGCGACTGCGTACCGCCAACTGGATCCCCCAACGCATTGAGAGGGCCAACATCCCGGATATTGAACCCCCTCAAACTGTTCGCTCCACCCATGAAAAAGCGCTCAAATGCAGGGACAGAATCGCCGCTATAGGCCCCTACCCAATTGATTTCAGTATGAAAAGCCCCCACCAGTTTCCCGATGATAGGATGATAGAAGGTATATTCATATCCGGATTTAATAAAATTGGAGCCGCCAAGCGGCCCACCCGCAAATTCAAATCGTAACACATGCCTCTCACCCTTGGAAGGGTTTAAAAAGTTATCTCGCGTATCGCGTGTGTAGCTTGGGGAAATCCGACTGGTTACCCGGGTCTCATTCTTAAGAAATTCAGTTGTGTCTGCAGGTTCGACGTCGGTAACCTTTACATCTTCAAATCGGTAACCGATGGCCACCGAGTCAAATTCTGTCAGGGCTTTGCCAAACCGGAACCCGCCGCCCCGGCGTCTGGAATCGAAGCTGAAAAACTTCTGGTCCCTATTGAACAAATCGATCCCCGCCAAAATTTCTGTATCGAACAACCTGGGTTCGGTAAAGGACAAATTGAAATCACTGCGTATAGCGGACAAGCTGGTTGAAAAATTCAGCCGTTGCCCTCTTCCGAACAGGTTGTTTTGCGAGACAGATCCGGTAAAAATTACTTTTTCCACGGAACTGAATCCGGCGCCCACTGAAATGGACCCGGTAGGCCGCTCGGTGACCGTGGTGGTGATATCGATCAAATCCGGTTGATCGCCCCGCTTGGTATCGATCTTAACATCTTCAAAAAACTGGGTATTATTGATCCTCTGCTTGCTCCTTCTCAGCTTTTCGCTGTCGAACAAGTCACCCTCCTGCAAACGGAATTCCCGGCGGATAACATTGTCCCGCGAGCTCACATTTCCCAGGATGGTTATTTTCCCGACGTAAACCTTTTTGCCCTTTTCAATTTCAATGGCCAATTCCACAACCTTTTTCTCATCAATGATTTTTGTGACCGGGTTGACGTCGGCATAGGCAAAACCGCGGGTGGAGTACAGGTCGGAAACTCTTGAAACGTCTTCCCGAATCATCGACACATTGTAGTATTCGCCCTTTTTTGACTGGACAACTTCAAAAAGTTCTTCGTCAGTAAAAGTACCGTCTCCCTTGATGGCAATCGAATCGATCTTATATCGCGATCCTTCCACAACCGGGATCGTAATATTTATCTCCTTTGCCTTTTTATTGACCTCGATCCTGGGATCCAACACGCTCACACGGATGAAACCGCGGTCTTGGTAATAGGCCTCCACACGAAACACATCCAGCTTCAGAATATCTTTTTGATAGACCCCGGAATCATCCAACCAGGAAAACCAGGTTTTTTGCTTGGTCTCCATTTGCTTGCGCAGGACCTTGTCTGTAAAGGTTTTATTTCCGGCAAACCTTATCTTTTCAACGCTTACTTTTTCACCTTCCTTGATTCGGATGGTGACATCCACGAGGTTATCGGGTGTTAACTCTGTTTGAATCTTGGTTTCGGCAAAAAAGTAACCTTTGATTTCATAAAGTTTGTTAATCGCCTCAATGCTGGACGAAACATTCTGGTCGTGAAAAGCCGCCCCGCGCTTCAACCCGATCTGCGCCATGATATCTTCGGAGTCAATTTTCTTATTGCCCACGATCCTTAGATCGCCAATGGAAGGAATTTCCACGACCTTGAAAATAACCGCCACCCCTTCCGGCACCTCCTCCGTTTCTACCTGAATATCCTTAAATTGCCCCAGGTCGTAAATCTCTTCGATGTCTTTCCTGATTTGCATACGGGAGAGGGCTTTGCCGACTTCCGTCTTGATGTAATAGAGGATGGTCGAGTCGTCGACCCGCTTGTTCCCTTGCACCTTAATGGATTGAACGATCTCTCCTTCCTGGGCGAAACCCAAACCGGAAAAAAGAAGAGAACATTGTATTATCCAAATGGACAATAAGAACTTGCGGACTCTCGTCATTGGCGTGAAGATATTTCTAATTCCTAAGATTGATTGAAACGTTGAGTTATTTCAAGGTTTGGGACAAAAAAAATACTAAGCTTTCAATCGGTTAAAGCCAGGAAAGCTTAGTACTTTTTAAAAATCGGCATCTATTCCCGTTAAAATTCAAATGCAATTTCAAGCGGGATTCTAATCTTGGTCAGCAGGCATTCAGAGCGCCGGCGGATTTTTCCGTGAACACCAGTTCATCGCCCTGCAGGGAAACCTTGATGTGCCCGCCGCTCTTGAACCGCCCCTTCAGCATTTCATCGGAAAGCTTGTCTTCAAGATACTTCTGAATGGCGCGTTTCAAAGGCCGGGCGCCAAATTTTTTGTCATACCCCTTTTCAGCAAGCCATCTTTTCGCATCCGAGGTCATTTCCATGGTGAGCCCTTGCTGAATGAGCTGTTCGTTCACCTGCTCCAGTTGAACATCCAGGATTTCGATAATATGCTCCAAACCCAAAGGCCGGAACACCACCATTTCACTGATCCGATTCAAAAACTCGGGGTTGAAGGTTTTCTTCAAATCCTGCTTGATTTCTTTTTGCATCTTTTCATAGTTCAGCTCGTCATCGTCCTTATGAAAACCCAGGGTCGTCCCCTTGTCCAAACTTTGGGAACTAATATTGGAGGTCATGATGATAACCGTGTTCTTGAAATCAATCACCCGGCCATAACTGTCCGTCAAACGGCCGTCATCCATAATCTGCAATAACAGATGGTACACATCCGGATTGGCTTTTTCGATTTCGTCGAACAAAACCACGGAATAGGGTTTCCGCCGGACCTTTTCGGTCAATTGCCCACCCTCTTCATAGCCGACATACCCCGGAGGCGCTCCGGTCAGACGAGAGACATTGAATTTCTCCATATATTCGGACATATCGAGGCGAATCAGGGCATCGCGATTGCCAAACAGAAACTCGGCGAGAATGCCTGCCAGCTCCGTTTTTCCCACACCGGTCGGCCCCAGAAAAAGGAACGTGCCTATAGGGCGGCGCAAATCTTTCAGTCCGGACCGGGATCGGCGAATCGCCTTGGTGATCACCTTGATCGCCTCGGTTTGACCCACAACCTTGGATGCCAATTCGCTTTCCATGTTGAGCAAACGTGTGCTCTCTTTTTCCTCGATCCGGGAAAGCGGAATTCCCGTCATACTCGACACAACAGTGGCGATATCCTCCTCGGTAATGGAAGGTTCGCTCATATCCTGATCTTTTTCCCAGGCTTCTTTTTCCTTTTCCAGAGTTTCTCGAAGACTTTCTTCCTTGTCACGCAAATCAACCGCCTTCTCAAACTCCTGGCTTTCAATACAGACTTTCTTTTCACGGATAATGGCGTCGATATCCCGCTGAATCTTGCGCATTTCCGGCGACTGAGTGACCCTTCGCAATCGCACGCGGGAACCAGCTTCATCAATCACATCGATGGCCTTGTCAGGCAAAAACCGATCGCTGATGTATCTGTCTGAAAACCGCACCGCCATGATGATGGCTTCTTCGGTGATTTTAACCTTGTGATGTATCTCGTAGGGAACCTTCAAACCTTTGAGGATCTCAACGGCTTCCTCGACGGAAGGTGGGTTCACCACAATCGGTTGGAACCGTCGCTCCAAAGCGCCGTTTTTCTCAATATACTTTCGGTATTCTTCCAGGGTCGTCGCGCCGATACACTGAATCTCCCCGCGGGACAGAGCGGGTTTCAACATATTGGAAGCATCCACCGAACCCTCTGCGGCACCAGCGCCCACCAGGGTATGCAATTCATCGATGAATAAAATGATTTTTTCGTTCTGAATGATTTCTTTCATGATGCCCTTAAGACGTGCCTCAAACTGGCCCCGGTATTTGGTTCCCGCAATCAGTGAACCGAGGTCCAACGAAACGACTCTCTTATCAAACAATGTGTCCGGAACTTCCCGCTCCACCACCATTTGGGCCAACCCTTCGACTATCGCCGTCTTGCCCACTCCCGGCTCACCTATCAACACCGGATTGTTTTTCGTGCGCCGACTCAAAATCTGAATCACGCGTTCAATTTCTTTACTCCGGCCAATGACGGGATCCAACTTGCCGTCAATCGCCATTTTCGTGAGGTCGCGGCTAAACTCATCCAAAGTCGGGGTCTTGCCAACTTCACGGGCGCTTTCCGTAGGCTCCTTGAACATTTCGGCGATTTTCTCTTTCACATCGTCAAAATACATTCCGAATTTATTGAGAACCAGACATGCAACCCCTTCCTTCTCTTTAAGCAAACCCAACAGCAGATGCTCGGTCCCAATATAATTATGATTCAGCGACCTTGCCTCCTCCACCGCAAATTCCAAAACCTTTTTCGCCCGCGAGGTAAACGGGATATCACCAATGATGAGCGAGTTGGAACTGCGAGGAAGATTTTTCTCCAGTTCACTTTTCAGCTCCCTGAGATCCGCCCCGGCTTTTTGAATAATAGCAACTGCAATGCCACCGCCGTCTTTCACAACACCTTGCAATATGTGTTCCGTTCCGAGGTATTCATGACGGTAGAGTTCTGCTTCTTCACGCGCAAGAATAATGACCCTGCGAGCCCTCTCTGTGAATCGTTTAAACATGATTCAACTTCCTCAATAATAGATTTTTCAGGTTTGCGCTTTATAGGCCGGCGGGGTTGAAACCAGCCTGGGTAAGCGCATTATTTTATTAGTTTGATACTCTACTTATTTTAGCAAAAGGAACCAATTATACAAGGATTTATTTTGTTCCCGGCCCGCTACTCTAACCCCTTACAAATGTTATGGTTTGCATTATCTTGTCGGCAAAAGAATCGGTGGTTTTTGGCGGACTTGGAGCAGAAATTTTCCAGCCGAATTTTTTGCGCAATGCCGAATGGCTGACCCGGCTATTAAACCTCTGTTTTTTATTTAGATACCGGCCACTTTCTTGAGGATTGCTGAATAACCAGGCCGGGGAAAGATTACCGGCAAGTCCTGCAAATTTTATGGGGGAAAACCCCTTAAAAAAATCTGAAAAAATTTTAATTTCCCCAGCGGGGAAGGGAAAACAAACCTCAATTTTGCGTCAAAAAATCCGGGCTGTCAAAACAATGACCGTCAATTCAGACGGCACTGGAAATCATTGCAGGAAATAAAAATCAATGAGTTAGGAGTAACCGGCCTCTTTATGAAAACACACCACCGCCGCCGTGGTACTGGGAGGGTCGAATTCGTTGGCACCG
>JADFGI010000324.1 GCA_022567815.1 Nitrospinota bacterium | reverse complement strand
CGATCGAGAACTCCTGCTTTTCCGGATCCCACAGCCGACCCCAGACCGCGACATAATCGTCCCGATCAATATCTTTCTTCTCAGAATCTAATCCCGTATCCAACCTGTTATCAATGATTGCGGTCGCCATAATGAATCCCTCCTTTCATGAACCACGTCCGTTCAACGTTCCCTTTATTTAAATATAGGGCATTTGGCGCTATTTTGCATGCTTATGATTACCCTAATGGAAAAAGGTTTGTAAGGAAAGGAGATTTTTTTTGACTCCAGCTTGACGCTGGACCCAATATTTACGTGCGACCAGCGTAGGCGCTGGACCCAATATTAACATGCGATGGGTTTTTGGCTGACTAAACCCTCATCCGTACGGAATTTTCCTCCCGCGTAGCGGGGTGGAACGAGGAATGAAAATCATGTTTGATTTCTTTAAAGCAATGCTTCTTATGCCCAAACCCTGGGTGGCCTGGGTGGGGCTCCTGATGGCCGTGAATATGGTCGCCCCGCTATTTTTCATGGCAACGCTCGAAGCCAAAGTGGTGTTCGCGACGATGATGGCGAGCGCCGCCCTCATGATGGTCATTTTTGCTCAGAAAGGCTTCGTCCGTCTCTTAGGATTAGCCCATATCTTATGGATTCCATTGATCTTCTGGCTGTGGGGAAGGGTGAATCCGGGAGCCCCGGCCACCGGGTTCGATCAATGGATTCTGGCGGTCATCACTTTGAACGGTTTATCCTTGATGATTGATGCCGTCGATGTCAGCCGCTATTTCAGGGGTGAGCGTGCGCCCACTTTGACCATTGATAGCTGACTCATGGCAAAGAATTTCTATTAAAATCTCATTCGGTTTTCGAGGGTCAGGACCAAACGCGACAATAGCAGGGTGAGGAACAGATACGTCAGCGCTATGTAGGTATAAGTTTCAAAATAATTAAAATGCTTGGTGGCGTATTCGTTGCCCACGCGCAAAATATCTGTGATGGCGAGGATTGAAACCAGGCTGGTGTCCTTCACCATGCCAAGGGTCTGATTGCCGATAGCGGGCACAATGGTCCGCATGGCCTGCGGCAGGATGATTTTGAACATTGCTTGCCGGGGAGTCATCCCCAGACTGCGGGCCGCCTCACCTTGTTCTTTGGGAATGGCCTCGATTCCGGCGCGGAACACATCCGCCATATAGGCTCCATAACAGAGGCCGAATCCAAGCACGGCGGAGGCGAACGCCGGAATGTGCAGGTACTGCCCCAAAGCGTAATAGATATAAAACAGCAGGACCAGCAGGGGAATTCCCCGCAGGATTTCGGTGTAGATAGACGAGGCGACCTGCACTCCCCGGTGACTGGAAAGTTTTCCGAAGGCGATCAGAAGTCCCATCAAAATCGCTGACACGCTTCCGCAAACCGTCACCGCCAGCGTGATTCCGATTCCCTTTGGTAGGAGCGGCAGAAGGGCGAGATAGTCTTTGGTCCCGCCCGGGGCTCCGAACATATCCTTTGCAGGAAGGTAAACGAGCAATGCAAAACTGCCCAGAACGACAATATTCCACGCCCAGTGTTGTGGCGGGACCAGCCTGACGCTCGCTCCCGCGAGTGGGAAATTGCTCACGCCGTGCAATGTCTCTTGGTTGTCCGAATCTTTCATAATGCTGAATTTTTCATCCAGAGGTTTTCAGGGCCTCGCACAACGTCAGGCTCGCTCCCGCGAGTGGGAAATTGCTCACGCCGTGCAATGTTTCTTGGTTGTCCGAATCTTTCATAATGCTGAATTTTTCATCCAGACGTTTTCAGGGCCTCGCGTAGCGTCAGGCCCAAGCTTCCTCCCACGCAGTGGGTTTCCTCCCCTGTAAGGGGCCAGCGTGACGCTGGACCCAATATTAACGCGCTATGGATTAATGGCTTTTAAGGGCTCGCGAACGAAGTGAGGGTCAGCCCTCCTGCGTAGCAGGCTTTTCCTCCCTGTGTAACAGGGTTAGCCATGACCGCCCATCATGAAGGCTTCTTCATCATCGAACCGGGGTGGTGGGAGATGCGCGGCATTCTGGAAAAATTCTTCGGCACAGTCCAACACCTCGATCACCGAGGACAATTGAAACATCGTTCGCCTGAAGGCGGCGGAACCGGGATACCCATAGGCAAGCCAGGTGGAAAACTTTCGCAGAAGAAGCAGGGTGATCCGCGTATCGTAATATTTTTGCAACTTTTCCAGATACCTTTTAAGCAAGGCGTTTCCAGCCAGTGGATTCCTGCCGGGTTCACCGAGGCATTCCAGAAATATCCAGGGATTCCGCAGAGCGCCCCGTCCGATCATCACCGCATCCACGCCCGATTCTTTAAGACACTGCCTGGCCTTCACCGCGTCGCGGATGTCGCCGTTGCCGATGATGGGAATCCTGGCTTCAGCCTTCACTTCCCGAATGAGATCCCAGTCGGCGCGGCCCTCATAGCCCTGAGTACGCGTACGCCCGTGAATGGCCACCCATTCGCACCCGGCATTGGTGGCGGCTCGAACGCATTCATGAATGGTCAGTTCCTCTTCACTCCAACCCGTGCGCATCTTTACCGTGAGAGGCAGGTCAATCCCCCGCTTGATCCGGGATAGAAATGTTTCCAGAAAACCAGGATCACGCATCAACGCCGCGCCACAACCTTTTTTCACCACCTTCTTGACCGGACAACCGAGATTAAGGTCGATGAAATCCGCCCCTTCCTGCTGAACGACCCTGGCGGCGGAGATAATATCTTCCGCCGATTCACCGAACAGTTGGATACCCGTCAAGGTTCGCGGACGCGGATGGATGCGCGTCATTTTTTTTGTTTTTTCCGAGTTGTAAAGCAGGCCCTTGGCGGACACCAGCTCGGAAATGAGAACCCCCGCCCCCATCTCGTCCATCAACTCACGAAACGCCGCATCGGTGATCCCGGCCATCGGCGCAAGCCAAAACGGGTTTCTGGCCTTTACGATCAATCCCGATGACGGATTCAGCAAGGGCCGGGTTTCATTTTTGGATTCAACAAGCGCGGCAGGCAAGGTCATAAGGTCTCAATCCTCTCCATCCCGAAACGAACGGAAATGCGCCGGCTCAGCGGCGGCCACGTCCAACAAATTATCAAAACATTTAAAACGAATCCGGTGCGCGTGCAACCCGATCGGGAGATTCGCATTTTCTTCCTGGCCATAAATCCGGTCATTCATAATGGGAAGTCCAATGCTGGCAAGGTGGACCCGAATCTGGTTGGTGCGTCCCGAACGGGGAATGACTTTCAATAAAGATCTGCCTTTGCAGGCAGACAACCACTGAACTTCAGTCACCGCCGGTTTGGACCCGATCAAATCCGCACCCACTCCCCGTTTGGAACCTTTGATTTTACCGATGGGAGTGTCAATGGTAAATTTTTTCCGGCGAGGAGTTCCCTCCACGATGGCCAGATATTCTTTATAAATATTTTTACTTTTAAACTGGTCCATCAAAAACGCCGCCGCTTGCCGGGTGCGGGCGAAGACGATGACCCCGGTGGTCCCCAAATCCAGGCGTTGAATCGGACGCGGAACTTCATCGGGATAAACCTCCTTGAGCCTTTCCGTCATGCTGTTTTGGAAATAACGGCCGCTCGGATGCACGGGAATAGGGGCTGACTTGTTGAATATCCTGATCTGCCTGTCCTCGTAGATAACCTCCAATTGGTGGTTGACCGGGGGCTCGGCCCGAAGTCCGGCACGGGTGACAATTTTATCAT
>JADFGI010000014.1 GCA_022567815.1 Nitrospinota bacterium | reverse complement strand
GCCGCCTTGGTTTGCGAACACAGGACAGCTGGAAGCAGGTCACATATGACGTAAAGCTGATTTACAAAGATAAACAGATGGTAGGCTTTGAACGGCCCTACACGGGAATCCTTCCTCCCTTCCCGCAAATTTACCGGTTGGATGAAACCGCCACCGCCATTCTTTCGGCAAGCTGGGGCAAAGACCTTGCCGCTAAAAGCGACCTGATCGTGATCGGACCTCAGGGAGGATACGCGGCTTCCGGATATTCACTTTATGAACACGAAGATTTTCATCAATGGCATCTTGACCCATTTGAGTTTTTCCGTAAGGCCTTTGCCACCGACGATCTTCCCAAACCAGACACCACCACGCTCTCCGGCAGACGAATGTATTACAGTCATATCGATGGCGACGGCTGGCGAAACATAACGGAAATTGAGGACTACCATGACACCAGGGATTTATCCGCGGAAGTTATCTTCAAAGAAGCTCTGCAACCGTTTCCCGATCTCCCGGTCACCGTAGCCCCCATCGCAGGGGACCTGGACCCCAAGTGGTACGGCAACGAGGAGATTCTTGCGCAGGCAAGAAAAATACTGGCTCTTCCTCAGGTAGAGGCTGGAAGCCATACTTACAGCCATCCCTATTATTGGGATTATTATAAAGACTACAATGCGGAAAAAGAGTGGCGGCAGTTTTTATCTAAAAAGGAAAATCCGGACGGCCCCATCGCCAAAAGATTTGCGCCCTTTCTTTCCGCAAAGAAAAGCCAACCGGATCAAGCCACAGAAAAGAAATCAAAGAAGAAAGACAATTCCATTCCTCAAATATATGATTATCCGCGGACCTATCTCGATTACCCGTTTGATCTGGATCAGGAAATAATCGGGTCCATCGAATTCATCAACAAATTATGTCCCCCTGGGAAAAAAGTTATGGTCTTGCAATGGTCGGGGGATACCTCGCCCTTCCCTGCCGCTTTGGCAAAAACCCGGCAAATCCATGTTCTGAACATCAACGGAGGCGATCCGCGATTTGATTCCGAATTTCCGTCTCGCTCATGGCTCTCCCCCGTAGGGTTGCAGCAAGGAGATCAATTACAAATCTATACGTCCGCAAGTAATGAAAATACCTATACAGAGTTGTGGGAAGACAAGTTTTTTGGATTTCAAAATCTGATAAGGACGCTAAAAAATACAGAATCCCCGCGCCGTTTGAAACCCATCAACATTTATTACCACATGTATTCCGGGCAAAAAGCCGCGAGCCTGAATGCGCTGGTGAAGAATTTGAAATACGCGCAAACTCAGGAGATCGCCCCGGTTTCAACCAGTCATTACGCGCAAATTGCGGAAGGTTTTTTTTCAACCCGCTTTATTCCCCTGGGTTCAAAAAAGTGGAAGATTAAAGATCGAGGCCATCTGCAAACCATTCGTTTTGATGACGCCAGCAAGCTTGCGGTGGATATGGAAAAATCCCATGGAGTGATCGGACAGCGGCACTTCCAGGGGAGTCTTTATGTCTCCCTCGATGAGGCCCGGCAAGATCCCGTTATTGCGTTGAAAGAATTTTCTCCGGGAGAAAAACTGCCCATTTCAGCGCAACCCTATCTTGTGCAAGGACGCTGGCATATCTGGAACCTGGAGTTTACCCGCAAAAATCAGGCGACTTTTTCGGCACAGGGGTTTGGAGACGGTGAAATGGTTTGGAAAGTTCCAGAGCCGGGTCAATACCAGCTCATTTTATCAAACGATACCGGCGTTCAACAAACAGTAAACGCCATAGCCGATGAAGAGGGAATCCTGAAAATTAAATTCGGGTCAAAGGCCATTGATAACATCAAAATCACCCTGACTCAGGTTCAACCAGCCCTATGACACGCCATCTCCCGGTTGCATTTATTGTCCTGCTTGCGCTGGGAATCAGCCTTGCATTCATTCCCGGTAATACGGAACGGACATTGATGAATATGAAGAACCGCGAATTCGAGCTTGCCCGTTTTGAATTCGCGGAACAATTTAAAGCCGGGGACCGTTCGGTTGCGGTCTCAGCGCCATTGACGGAATTGTATACTTATTATGGAGAGCTTGATAAGGCGATTGCAGTCTTAAAAGGTTTCCTTGAGGAACATCCACAGGATTACCAGGCCAACCAACTTCTCGCAAATTTGTACTGGGACGCTCAAAGAACTGACGATTATATCTTTCACCTGGAAAAACTTTTCCTCCAATGGCCCACCGAGCAAGGCATCCGCGATCTGTACGCCCAATACAAAGCCAAAGCCCAACCGGAAAAACAATTACAGACGCTTGCCCGAATGGTGAATCTGTACCGGGGAAAAGCTAACGATTACGTGACCCTTGCGTACTTGCAGGCAAACAACCACGACTTCACCTCTGCTCTGAAAACCCTTGCAACACTGGAATCCAAACATCCGAATGCCGCATCGCCTGAGAAAGAAGAGCTTCACATCAGCTTGTTTCTCGACGCAGGAAAACCGGACCGCGCAAAGGACCGTGTTTCCAAATGGCTTAATCGCAAATTTGATCCAATGGCTTTTGCCCGCTTCCTGGACATATTTAAATCCAAACAAAACGACCAGCTCAGCTTACAGCTTCTGAAAAACTATGAGGCCCCAGTAGAGCAAGACGCCAATTTACTGCGATTGCTTGTCGAATTGGAAATACAGGCAGGAGAAAGTCAGGAATCCCTGGCGCGGTTGGTCCGGCTGTTCAGAACCGACCGGTTGCCCGATTCCCTGGCATTTAATCTCATCGAACTGGTTATGGAGCCGGGCAAAAAAGCTAAACCCCTGATGACAGGTCCGATTCAAAAGCATTTGACGGCGGAAAACTATAAATTGGCAAAGGATGTGTTGAACAAATACGGGGAAGCGTTTTTATCGCCCCGCCCTCTCCTGGCGGCCAGATTGATGTTCGCGCTGGACCGGGAAAGCTCCGCCCTAAGCTGGGTTCAAACAGCGGAGAACATGCCACTGCTGACCCTGGACCAGCAAATCGAGTTGGCCGGTTTGTATGGAAGACTGGAAAGGTCGGGAAAAATTCAGCGGACCTTTGATACAACAATTCTTAGAAACCGAATCCTTCTGGAATTGCAGGCCCCCAGCCTTCCCGAGGCACGCAGAATGGAACTGGTATACGCCATGCTGGAACTCAGGGCCCACCGTCAGGCCCTGCCGCATTTGAAACAACTGGCCTACCGTCTCGGTGGCGATTGGATTTACCCCTATGAAGAAACTTTAAAGAAACTGGGAAGAAATCAGGAGGTCATCGATTTCTGGCGCATGCGCATCAAGCAATCCGGCCTTCCGGTGGAAGAAAAACGTCAACTCGCCTTCCAGCTGTTGGAATCCAACAGCAAAACCGACGCTTTAAACGTCTTCAGGGAACTGGCTGAAACAGCTCCTGCCCAAAGCGCCGATGTCGAGCAGTTACTGTTTCTCTGGGGACCGCGCCCCGCCAAGGCTGATCAAAAATGGCTTGCAGACCGGGCAAAAGCTTCCAAGGGGAAAGAACGCGCTGAATGGCTGAAGCATTTGATCAATACAGGAGGGGCCAAAGAAGCGCTCCTCCTGACCGCCATGACGTCACCCGCGGAAACTACGGACCAACAGTTCGCCGTCCATTTACTCGCGTTGGGCGGGCTTCACGACAATAACGATTTCGCTGCCAAAACCCTGCAAAGCCTGAAATCAGAAAAAAATTCAAATAGATTGTTGCGTTACGCAACGCTTGCGGAAGACCGGGAGCAGTCGGAGGTCGTTCAGGCGGCGTACACCAAGATCTTGCAAGTCCAATCCGATGAAGAGCACGCGCTAAGGAAACTGGGCTGGATGGCCTTTCAGCAAAACCGCTGGAAGGATGCGCAATATTATTTTGGACGCTTGCTGAATAAAAACAAACAGGACTGGTCAGCCAACTATTATTACGCCGAAGCCGATTTTTCACAGGGGAAAATAACGACCGCGATTTCATATTATCAACAGTCGCTGGCAAGCATCGACAAAGCCCCGTTGCCAACCTTGCCGATGGAATTAACACGAGCCCATTGCCTGCATCGTCTGGGAAAACATAAGGAAGCTCTTTCCGTCTATGACCGGTTATTAAAAAAACGGCCAGATGATAAAGAAATACGCGCCAGCATTATTTTCAGTTTGATCGCATCTGGAAACTTTGAAAAAGCCCAACAGCTGATAATTTCAAATTAAAAAAATTCGAGAAAATTAAAGATGACTGTTATGCCGTTCCAAATTATTTCATATAAAGTAAAACGATTTCTGCCTGAGCTCCTCTTGGCATTGCTCATCCTGTTGCCCACGGCGGAGGGTTTTGCGGAGCCGGTAAAAATTGATTCTGCTATTGAAGGAAATCGCCTGCAAATAATTTTGGATTGGGGCAAGGCGGTTTCATTCAAGGTAATGGTTGATGAGGTGGAAGCGCCTTCGGGAACCGAGGGACATGAATTATTACTGAGTTTTGACAAAGCTATCGAGACCTCCGACCTGGAAATCCTGACGAAAAAAACCTCCGCCTGGCTGGAAACCATCCGGACGGGTTATGACACTCTTCTGCTTCAATCCAGAGATAAAGTTACCTATAAAGTTTTAACTGAAGGAAAAAAGATCCGCATTGAAATTGCCCGGCGTCTTCCCCCTGCCGCCAGGAAATCGCCCAAAGCGGCCACGGATAACGACCTACTCATCATATTCGCGGAAAAGGTTTTGGCAAACAATCGTACGGAATTAATGAACCGCATTTTTAAAAAATACGGCTATGACTTTTTAACATCCCGTCCCCTTCTGGCCGCACAGTTGATGTTGGCCTTGAATGACAAAGTTTCCTCTCAGCGCTGGGTGCAAATGGCAGAAAACCAGCCCCACATGATGCTGGATCAACAAATCGAACTGGTTGGATTATATGGCAAGCTCGGTCAGTCCGCCAAGATCGGTCAAACAAAGCACACCAGAGATCTGGACGACCGAATCGCTCAGGAATTGGATGACTCCAACCTCACGCAGTCACGCAAGGAAAATCTGGTTTATGTGATGCTGGAGCTTAAAGCCAACGAGAGTGTTTTACCGCACCTCAGGCAACTGGCCTACCGGCAAGGCGGCGATTGGATTTACCCTTACGAAGAAACTTTAGCGAAACTGGGAAGAAATAAAGAACTCATCGATTTCTGGCGCATGCGCGTCAAACAATCCGGCCTCCCGGTGGAAGAAAAACGGCGACTCGCTTTTCAATTTCTGCAAGGCAACAGCAAAACCGACGCTCTGCCCATATTTAAGGAACTGGCTGAAACCGCCTCTGCCAAAAGTGAGGATGTGGAGCAGTTACTGTTCCTCTGGGGACCCCGCCCTGCCAAGGCTGATCGAAAATGGCTTGCAGACCGGGCAAAAGCTTCCAAAAATGAAGAGCGAGCGGAATGGTTGAGACATCTGATCAACGCCAGCGGAGCCAGGGAAGCGGTCCGTCTTGCCATGATGGAACCTGCTTCCCAGGTAACGGATAATCTATTTTCCGTTTATGTCCTTGCACTGCAGGAACTGGAAGATATGGATACGTTCGCCTCCGCTTTGAACCAATGGATGGAATCCGAAACCAACCCAGACCGATTGTTTCGCTATGGCAGGTTGGCTGAAGATCAGTCTCAAATTCACATGGCAAACGCGGCTTATGAAAAACTCATTGAGATTCGTCCTAAAGATAAACAGGCTCTCAGACGGCTGGGAAGGAATTCTTTCTACCTGAATCGATGGAAAGACACGCAGAAGTATCTGGGGCAAATATTAACTGATAAGAACGATGACTGGCCCACAAATTATTACTATGCCGAAGCCATGTATCTGGAAGGACATATTGCAGAGTCACTGCCGTTTTTCCAGCGCACCTTGGAAATCATCGGTAAAATTTCTTCCTCAAACACAACATTGGAAATGGCAAAAGCCATCTCTCTTGAACGCCTGGGAAGGAAAAAAGAAGCACTTGTCATTTATGAACACCTTCTAAAAGATTCGCCCAAGGATAAAAAAATTCGGTTGAAATATATCTCATGCCTCATGGATGTGGGCGATTATGAACAAGCGCAAAAATGGTTGGCCCTGACAAAAAATAATCCCTTCGCCGATAAAATCTTATATCGTTTCAGATAACCATCCTCTTTGGTCACCTCTATACCAATACATTTCTGGCCAAAACCACTGATTTTCCTTTGCATATCCCAATAAATCTGCTACAAGAGATCATCTTACAAATTAAGCAGACAGCTTAAAACTTAAGGCCCTCAAGGCCTTTAGGGATGGCCTGATAATGCTTTTTTTCCAGGTTGAATTTCTCCATTGCCAAGGGCTCCCTTAAGGTTTTGAAAAATTTGGCTTTAGGATATTTTTTTGCCTGGCCGAACTTTTCTTCAACCAGGAAAAGGAGTCGAATTAGGCTTTAACCCGGAAAATGCTGTTGCCGAATGGGCTAATTTCTTTGGAAACCACAAATCCTGATGGAATTAATTTTAAGCAAACGTAAGCAATATATTTTAATTATTTTTGCATGGCTGACCATTTTTCTAACCGGTCCAGCAAATTATGGATATGCCGAAACGGTCCAATTCAGCCGCCAAACCGTTGATGAAAATCGTTTGAGAATCATTCTTGAATGGCCCACATCCCTTCCCACCTTTACGGCAGAGGTTGAGGAAAGAAACCTCACTCCTATTAATTTAAGTGAAATTGGGGACGCTGAAAACCTCCAGGAAAGTTTCCTGGAACCTGATAAAACCTTGCAAGGGAATAATCTCGTCCTGAGGTTTGAGGGGCCTATTGAAGTCCCGGGAATCGAACAGTTTGGTACAGAAATTCCCGATTGGATAAAAAACATTAAAGCGGGTTACGACAGTCTGTTGATTCAGACCAGCCGAACCTCGACTTTCCAGGTTTTAAAGACGGACAAGAAGATCATCGTTCAAATCAAACAGCTACCTCTAAAGGAGGAATCGCAAGCTGTTGCGGAAGACTTGGAACTTGAGCATCTGGAATCCACTCTGGCATTGCAGACCAATAAGTTCGACGCGCATTCCCGGATCACGGAGCTGTTGAAAGCCCATCCGGACGACCCAAAATTCATGGCCGATCTGGCGGAGGTGGACAGTCGATTGGGCCGATGGCGCCAAGCGATCAAACACTATGCATGCGCCATCCTGCGGGAGCCTGATTCCGTGGACCTGAAACGGTCTCAAAGTTATCTGCGCGGTCGGTTTGGTCCTCAGGTCCGGGCAGACCAGTTTTATCGCGACACGACCAACGCCGAGGTCCAGTGGATCAGCCGGGTGAGTGCAAGACAATCCTATTGCTCGAATTACATGGTCGGGGTTTCATTTGAAAACCGGATCATAAACGACAACTTGCTTCGTCCCCGGATCAATGGAAAATTGCAGGTGTTTCATGGAAAAAGGCAACGTTGGAATGCTTACGTAGAAAAGGCACATGAATTTGCGACCACCCGTTTTTCAATCGTCGGGCAAGAGACGGAACCGGGCGCCAGCCTGGAACACCGGCGCCAGCTACGCCTGGGCGAAGTGAGTTTGAAAGGGGTCTACCATGAACCCTATTGGGATTTTGTGGAAGGAATCATTGATGAGGGGACTGCCGATCGCCTGCAACTTAGGTGGATCTATGAAGGGGTCAGCCCCATCATCGGAAAATTCAGAAGTAAACAACCTATCAGCGCGGTCGTGGGAATCAGCGCCAACCGGTTTGGCGTCGAGGATGACAACAACGTCGCGGAATCGATTGAGGTTGTGGCCGAAATTCGTTACCAGTTGGGTTTTTCGTGGCCGGGAATGTCAATCGGATACCAATTCAACGGAGAGTATGTCAATTTAACCGACAAACGAATCGATGCCGCGGGCAATCCTTTCAACCCGTTCCCACTTGTGGACACACAAACGCATTCATGGGATGTCTCGCTGGTGAATAATATTACCGATCATCTGCGGTATGATTTCACTACAGGCTTTAAATATGACGACCGGGTGGATAGCAGGGGCCCTTTTGCAATTCTTGAGTTGGTTTACGATTCGTTTTCCAATCTGGAAGTCGGCGCGAACGGGGAATTCAATCAGGAAACTGTAAGAGGAACCAATAACACATTCACACAATTCGGCGCTTTCCTGATCTGGAAATTTTAACCAGCCAGCGTAGCGCTGGATCAGATATTCACGTTCGATGGGTTTATGGCCGACTGAAACCTGCTTGGTGCCAGCATATTTAATTCTGACATTTTATGGGGCCAGCGTAGCGGGCGTTAGCCCTAAGTTTTCTCTGCGTCGCGGGCAGACTGTGCCCCATTTTTAAAGGGAGGAATTTTCGGCCTGCGGTCTCCTGTCTGCGGCCTCCCTTCTTTTTAGCCTGTGTCCTATTTTGAGATCTTTGCAAAACATGGAAAAGTTTTAAATCCCCCCTCCGGAAAAAAAATCCGCTGAAAATCCTAAATATATTTTTCTTCTAAACCGCCGATTTTACAATGATTTTATACTTACCATAACGGTAATTATAATATTTACACAAGATCCTTCCTTCCATTAAACCCATTGATTTTATTATAGTTATCCCTTACCATAAATATATCCTAGAATTTTGGAAGTCATATCGTTTCCCGTTAAATTTGGGGAAATTCGCCAGATTGAAACAACAACCAATACCAGTTATTTGAGTCTTTGAAAATATGGACAAGTCCAAACTTTCCTTTCTGAAAGAAGTGATATTCCTGTTAGCCACGGTCCTGGTGGTGGACCATTATTTTTTTGCGGGAGACCGTTTTTGGGGGATCCACCCTCACCCCTTTTTTTTCATCGTGTTACTGGTCAGCGTTCAATATGGAGCGGCGGAAGGATTGGCGTCCGCCCTGCTCGCCACGGCAACCCTGGTTATCGGAAACCTTCCCGAACAAACGTTCTCTCATAATATCTACGACCACATTTTCCATGTCTGGCACCAACCTGTCATATGGATAGTTTCATCCGTACTTTTAGGCGGATTCAGAGACCGCTACATTGAAGAACGAAAAATTCTGCAAAAAAAATGGGATCATTCACTGAGGCAGGTTGAGATATTCAGTAAAGCTTGTGAGGTTTCTGATATCGAAAGAAAGCGCCTGGAAACCCATGTTTCCGGACAATCCAGTTTTCTGCTATCCCTGCACCAGACGGCCTTGAACATTGGTGCCGTGGGAACCGAACAGGTTTTGGATAATATCCTGGAAATCACCCAGCGAGTGACGAAATCGAAAAAATGTTCATGGTATGTTTTGGACAATGCCATCCTGGAATCAAACTCCCAATTTGGATGGGAAATGGACGAACCCTACTCCCGGATGTTCAACGCGCTGTCACCTCTATTTGAGCAGGTGATCAGGCACAAACGCATCCTTTCAATCACCAACCCTGAAGACGAAAAAATTCTGAATGGCCAGGGGATGCTGGCAGGGCCGATCATCCATCCGGGTACTAATAAGGTTTATGGAATGCTTAAAATCGAATACATGGATTTTTTGAGCCTCAATGTTCAAAGCGTACAAACCTTCAAACAGCTTTGCGAATGGCTGGGGACTCTGCTGGACTCTGCGTCAACCGAGAAAGATGGAACCATGAGGATTAAGGCCAACCCCAACCAGGAATTGTTTTCAAATAATTATTTTGAACAATTGTCCAAGTTTTTAACCCTGCACAATTATAAAGGCATGTTTGAAGGCCAAAGCATTATCCTGCGACCCCCTCCCAATTCCTTTCTCAGTGAAGATTTGCAACAGGAGATTCAAATCAGCATAAATGAAACGATGCGAACTCTGCTGCGTGAGGGAACTCTATTTTTTGAAGGCAAAAAAAGCAATTCTGAATTTGTCGTGGTTATTGCCAATATTTCCCCGGAACGAGCCAAGGAAATTTCACTTGGGCTCATGAAATCATTAATAGACCAGCTATCCGACAAAATAAATTTCTCGGAATTTTCCGTTTCCATTAAATCAGTTGGAGAAAAAAGTGCGCAAGGCCCCGTTATTAAATAATGACGATTTAGATCTGCCAAAGGAAATGACTCCCACACCGGGACCAAGGTTTCAGGATGTGGCTCTGTTTATTTCCCTGGCGTCATTGGCACTGTGCATAGAAATCTGGGTCCTCCGGCTTTGGCTCAGCAAAGGCATGGACTCCTCAACGATGGCAGGGATTCACCTGGGTGTGGTAGCCACGCTGGCTCTTTGGACCGGGCTGTCCCGTCATTCCGGACAGGGCAGGCAACTGGCCTGTCTTTTGACCCTTTTTACCGCCGTTTTGGGTCCTTTCGGAACAGGCGGAACCCTGCTCATGTCGGGGCTTTATTATAGGTTCAAAAGATCCGCTACCCCTTTTGCAGAATGGTATGAATCTCTTTTCCCGGATTTCGAACAACCGGAGATCAAAAAAATCTATGACAAGGCGGTTGACGAAAGAAATTTTCATTCGAAAAAAAATCCGGTCATTCCATTCATTGACGTACTGCATTACGGCACCGTCAAGCAGAAACAGGCCATGATCGTTTTGCTGATAAAAAACCACCACGGAAAATTCGCCAACGTGTTGCGTAAGGCGCTGGAAGACAGCGACGGCTCGGTCAGGGTTCTTGCGGCAAAGGGAATGACCAAGATTGAACAGCATTTCCTGGATCACAATATGGAATTGGAAGACCGTTATGAGGAGAAAAAAATTTCCGAGTCGGAATTTTTGAAAGCCCAAATCCTGAATGATGACGACCATCTTTACAGCGGCATCCTCGATGAGATACGTGCGGCGGAGGTTCGCCTTCATTCTCTTAATGCCTGTAAAAAATATTTGCGTCAGAAACCAGATGATCTGGACATCCGCTTCATTATGGGGCGAATATTGTTGCGTAACGGGCAAAGCAATCAAGCCGCCAACTGGTTCGAGGAGTCCATTGAAAAGGGGTTTATAAGCCCAAAAATTTATGCCTGGTATTTTGAATGCTTATACCAAATGGGCCAATTTAAAAAACTCCGGGAGAAAGCCACACTTTATTTCGAGGAAGTCCAGGAATTCAAACAGGTTTTTCAACCTGACGTGTATGAGGTCATCAAGATCTGGGCTGGAGAAGGAATTGATACTCACCTGGAATCAAATTTAGATAAAAATTCCAGACGCTCAGACTCTCAAAAATACACAACTACAATGGAAACGGAAAAGGCATGAACATTCCAGAAAATCAACAAGCGGATATTTGTATCATCCTTGAAGGAACCTATCCTTACGTCTCCGGCGGAGTTTCCAATTGGACCCACGATTTGATCCTGGGAATGCCGGACCTGAGTTTTCATCTCTTGGCCATCATCCCACCCCAAGCAAAACTTAAACTTAAGTACACACTTCCCGACAATATTACAGGCATCACAAATGTTACCTTGCAAGAATTGCCTGAGGGCCACTCCAAGATTCCCAATGCAAAGCAATTTTTCAAGGATCTGCAAAACTCGCTTAAGAATATTCTTTCCAATGGAAATTTAACGGACCTTGAAAGAATCCTGGAATTACTGAAACCGCACAAAGACATATTAGGCAACCATCTGCTACTAAATTCCAGGGAAACATGGGAAATGGTGGTTCAAATGTACACCTCACAATATCCGGCAAGCTCTTTCCTGGACTATTTTTGGAGTTGGAGAGGCGTAATGGGCGGATTCTACTCCGTCCTGCTCGCAAAAATTCCACCTGCCCGTATGTATCATGCCGTATCCACCGGTTACGCCGGTCTGCTGGCGGCAAGAGCAAAGATTGAAACCAACCGTCCCGTGCTTCTCACCGAACATGGGATTTATACCAACGAGCGGAGAATAGAAATATCGATGTCCGACTGGTTCCATCAAAAATCCCTGGGGTGGCTCAATCTCAGCAATATGAAAAAAGACCTGAAAGATTTTTGGATTGACACGTTCATAAATTATTCCAGGATTTGCTACGCGGCCAGCGATAAAATCATCACACTTTTTCCGGAAAATCAAACAATGCAAATTGCTGATGGGGCCGACCCTGAAAAGTTGGAAGTGATTCCCAATGGCGTGGATTACCCGACCTACTCGAAAATCATCAGAACAAAGACTTCCCGTCCGACCATCGCGCTGATTGGCCGTATGGTTCCCATTAAAGATATAAAATCATTTATTCTGGCCTGCGACATTTTAAAAAGAAGAATTCCCGACCTTTTGGCCTACCTCATTGGCCCCACCGATGAAGACGAACTTTATTATGAAGAATGCAAGGAAATGATCAGGTTTATGGGGTTGCAGGAAACGATTTCCTTCACCGGACGCGTGAAACTCACTGATTATATGGACAAAATTGAAGTCAACGTCCTCACCAGCATCAGCGAAGGTCAACCCCTGGTCATTCTGGAAATGGGGGCCGTCGGAATACCGTCCGTTGCTACAAATGTAGGAGCCTGTGCGGAATTAATTTTGGGAAACGAACAAGAATCTCCCCGGTTGAAACCTGGAGGAGGCGTCACTCCGCTTTCAAATCCCGCCAAAACGGCCAAGGAAGTTGGCGATCTTCTCGAAGACAAAAATTGGTATGAGGCATGCAGTCAGGCAATGAAAGAACGGGTCCATCGATATTACAACGAATGTGATCTCATTGACCGTTACCGAGGATTGTACGACGGCTTTTTATCGGATCATCAAATTCCCCAATTCCTGGAGGTATAACCGTTATGGCGGGAATTGGTTTCGTCATTCGCAAATTGGTCAGAAAAGACAACTTAACCGGACTTTTCACCGGTTTTCTATTTTCAACCATCATCACCGCCGGGCCCTGGTTATTCACCATCCTTGCTTTGGGAAGCATTACGCTTTTCGGTCAAAATTTTTCCACATTGGACGAAATCAACGATTTCCGCCTTTGCATCATTTATAACTTTTCCGGTTCCCTGGTCTTTTCGGGACCTCTAACGATTATTGTCACTCGCTTTATTGCGGACAAAATCTATATGAAGGACGTCCATGAAGTTCCCGGAGTTCTCGTCGGCGCTCTCGGATTATCCTTCTTCCTCCAACTTCCGCTGGTGGTTGGATTTTATTTTTATTACATCGACCTGCCCCTGGAAATCAAGCTGGCCGCTTTTTCCAATTATTTTTTAATCAGCGGTATCTGGATGGCAACCGTTTTCATAACCGCTCTCAAAGATTACAACTCCATCAGTATGACCTTCGGCGCCGGCATGATGACGGGCATTGTCTCCGCATTTTTCCTGGGAAAAGCTTATTCCCAGGTGGGGCTTTTTTGGGGATTCAACATTGGCCTGGGCGCCATTTTGTTTTCATTGATCGCAAGGGTTTTGGCGGAATATCCCTACCACAGTAAAGGTCATTTCGGGTTTATGGGATATTTTAAAAAATATTGGGAGCTTGCCTTATGTGGATTATTTTACAATTTGGCCATTTGGGTTGATAAATGGATCATGTGGTTTTCTCCCTACCGGCAATCCCTGGCCAATGGGTTTATATCCTTTCCAAATTATGATTCGGCCATGTTTCTGGCTTACCTGACCATTATTCCTTCCATGGCCGTATTTTTTGTCAATATCGAAACAAACTTTTTTGAAAAATATGTCCATTTTTATCGAGAGATTAAAGAGCATGCCACCTACGAAAAAATTAACGAGAACCTGGAAGGCATCATTCAAAATTTATTTAACAGCTTCCGCGGTCTGTTCCTGTTTCAAGGTGTGATCTCTCTGGCGGCTGTTTTTTTGGCCCCCACAGTTTTTGTCTGGTTGAAAATCAATTTCTTCATGATGGGTATTTTCAGGCTGGGAGTATTGGGAGCATTTTTCCATATCATGTCGATGTTTATTTTTATCATCCTGTATTATTTTGATTTCCGAAGAGTAGCCATGTGGCTCAATTTTCTCCTGTTGGCCTCAAATATTATTTTTACCTACGCGACTCTGGAAATGGGCTTTGCATTTTACGGATATGGATATTTCCTTTCTTCAATAGTTACCTTCGCCGTCTCCTATGGCGTGACTTATTATTATCTCCGGACCCTTCCCTACCGGACTTTCATCAGCAATAATTCATCGGTATCATGAGAACTAATTTCCCTGCATTTCACTATGAGACGATAAATGACCGACAAATACTA
Organism: Nitrospinota bacterium; assembly: GCA_022567815.1. Taxonomy (GTDB): domain Bacteria; phylum Nitrospinota; class Nitrospinia; order Nitrospinales; family VA-1; genus JADFGI01. Next base: position 2,903 of record JADFGI010000014.1, on the reverse strand, counting down.
CAAACTCCTGGTTTTGATTCCTTTTATGTTCACCCTGACTTGCGCGAATAAAGAAAGCCATCAACTTGTAAAAAGGAGCCCAGCCGCCTCCAGTTGGGTCTACCAGCTTCAGAACCCAAAGATCAAGAACCTTGCCAAATCCGGATTCCCCCTGGCGGTCATCGATTATTCCAGGGACGGGTCGGACGATAAAAGATTTTCCAAAAACAATCTACAACGCCTCATTAAAAATAATATGATCCCCATTGCTTACATTTCCATTGGCGAGGCGGAAAACTATCGGTATTATTGGGAAAAAACCTGGGTAGATCAAAAGGACGACAACCAGTTGACCCCGACAGCTCCAAAATGGCTGGGACATACGAACCCCGACTGGGAAGGAAATTACAAGGTGCGGTATTGGGACCCCGATTGGCGCGATAATATCATCAAACCTTATTTGGATAAAATTATCGAGCAGGGATTCAATGGCGTTTATCTCGACATTGTCGATGGCTTCGAATATTGGTCCGACTCGGAAACTTATGACGGGGAAATGGAAGTCAAAATGGCAAATGACCCCTTCGATGACGAAGAGGACGCCGCGCAAAGGATGATCGCATTGGTCCATTGGATCGCTCAATATTGCCGAAAACACAGTCCTCTGGGACAAGACTTTTTGGTCATTCCGCAAAATGGAGAACGCATTCTGATTTATGATGAAGACGGTTCCTATCTGGAGAACGTTTCCGGCATTGGGGTGGAAGACACCTGGTATTCTGCCAAGGAAAAATTACCTCGCAGAACGGTATCGGCAAGGCTTCAGTTCCTGAAAAAATTCCTGGAAAAAGGGAAACGGGTATTATCGGTCGATTATGTGGACACTGGCGACCGCAAGAGCAAATCCAATTTGCAAAGGATTAAGACCTATGTATCTCAATGCCGCGCCCTGGGATTCAGTTGCTATGCGGGCCGGACCGATACTCTATTAAATAACATCAACCGCATTCCAGGCATCCAACCAGCCATGGGCTGGACCCAGTATTAACGTGCGATGGGCTTATAGCTGACCCTATCTTTCTTTGTGCCGCATGTTTCAGGGGCTCGTGAGCGTAGTGAGCGGAGCCTTAAACTTTCCTCCTCGCGGGAGCGAGCGTAGTGGGAAATTTCATTTGTATTTCTCCTCCTGGAACCCGATAATTGGAATCTTGATTTTTACCCCAACAATTTCCCCGACACATCAATGACCAAAACCAATCATGGCGGCAACAACAATTTCCGCGAAGGATTGACGGGGGCTAAAATCTCCCGTTTTTTACTGCTGCCCTTTCAGCCCAAATATCTCAAAGCCTACCTTGCGGTGAAACGATTTGAAGACATTTCCATCGACCACCTCTTGAAAGATGGGGTGGAGGGGGTCTTGCTGGATGCCGATGGAACGCTCGGCCCTCACCACACAAGGCACTATCCGGAAAGTGTTGTGGCCCATGTTCGGCAAATGGCCGACAAAGGATTGAAGGTCGCCATATACACCAATTCAAGCAATAAGCTGTTCCATCAGTTTGCAGGCATCGAAATCGTCCGCGAAGCTTACCCCAAACCCGACCCCAGGGGTTTTGATACAGCGATGAAAGACCATCTTCAACTGGATGACCCATCAAAAGTTTGTATGGTGGGTGATAATTTCGTCACCGACGGAGGCGCCATTTCCGCGGGAATGCGCTTTATTTACGTCCAGCCTGTAAAGGGCAACGAAAATATCGGACATTCCTTCACCCGATATCTTGGCACCCTTTGCGCACGGCTTTACTATGGGGATTTATTCAAAAACCAGCGTGACGCTGGACCCAGCACTGATAATCGATAGTTTTTTAAAAGCTGACCAAAAACTTCTTCGCGCGGAAGCCATTTGCCCGTCATTACGAGCAAAGGGAAGCCATCCAGAAAACGCCAATCATGCGACAATTTCAAGATTTACTTTAAAATCAGTTTACATCTTTGCAAATATCAGAATAATAGGATAAATTTCAAATTGCCTTTTCCAAAAAGAATTCCCGGCAATCGGAACTTTACTGAAAGATACTTGTTTACATGAAACCCGAGCACATCAAAACATATTGCGAGGAAGCCCACAAAATCGCCGAGCAGGAAGGGATGGCCGAGGGGCTGGCATTCCTGATCGGGGAAAAATTTTCCCGAATTCTTTCCGAAATAAAAAAATGCGAGAACAAGGTCAAATTCCTATACCCGGAAAAAAATCCTTTTGAAAATGTCCCGTCCTCCCTTGGCGAACAATCCATGAGATTGAGCTATGCGTTGACCGTCAGTTCGAATTATGGCGATCACCTGAAAAAACTGGATCGGCTGGAAACCACCAGGGAAAAATTTTTACAGGAAATCAAAAAGGCGTTCGATCCGAAAGATATTCAGGATTACCTGAACTCCTACCCAAGGTTGGGCTTGAAACAAAAATTGGTCATCAATGAGGAAGCTGAACAGGAAGAAAAACCGAAATTTTCAGCGGAGAATATTCTTTCCGAAGTGGAAGATATTTTTCTTGTGGAGGCAATGAAAAAACTTTTCGGGGGATAAAGAAACGGCTCCTCCGCGGAGAGCGCTCGCTCCCGCGAGAGGGAAATTGCTCACGCCGCCAGCGTGACGCTGGACCCAATATTGACGCGCTATGGATTAATGGCTTTTAAGGGCTCGTGAGCGTAGCGAACGTCAGCCCTCCTGCGTAGCAGGCTTTTCCTCCCCGCGTAGCGGGGCCAGCGTGACGCTGGACCCAGTATTGACGTGCGATGGATTAATAGCTTCTAAGGGCTCGTGAGCGTAGCGAACGTCAGCCCTCCTGCGTAGCAGGCTTTTCCTCCCCGTGTAACGGGGTCGGCATGAGTTTATGAAAAATTTCCGCATTCTCCTAA
>JADFGI010000323.1 GCA_022567815.1 Nitrospinota bacterium | reverse complement strand
AAATGGAACTATTGATTTTTTACCCCATCGCCGCATTGTGCATAGTCCTTGCCCTGGCTGTGGTTCTTAACAAGAACCCCATCAACTCAGCCATGTCCCTGATCGGAATGATGCTGGGGCTGGCGGCAATTTTTGCTTCCATGCAGGCGCATTTTATCGCCATTCTCCAGATCATTATTTACGCTGGGGCGATCATGGTTCTTTTCATGTTCGTTATCATGCTCCTCAATTTGAAAGAGGACGCCGGTTCCTGGATGGCGCGTGATAAAAATAAATTACTGAATGGGCTGACGGCGGTCATGCTGGTAGGGGGATTATATAAAATCATTGACGTCCTTACGCAAACAGATTTCAAGGCCGCTCCGGCCGTAGAAGATTCTTTTGGAACTGTCGCCCGGATTGGCGAAGCCCTTTTCACCGATTTCGTTCTGCCGTTTGAAGTGGCATCCATTCTCCTGCTTGCGGCAATGGTGGGAGTGGTGGTGTTGGCAAAAAGCAAACTGGATTGATTTTTTAAAATTTAATTGGCGTCCGTTTCCTGCCTTCTGCAATGGCGGGAGCCATGATGTTGGTAAACGTAAACTGGCAGATATTAAATGGTTCCCTTAACGCATTATCTCATTTTCAGCGCGGTTCTTTTTACCATTGGAGTTTTGGGGGTTCTCGTCCGCCGAAACGTCATCGTGGTTTTTATGTCCATTGAAATCATGTTGAACGCAGTGAATATTTCCCTGATCGGATTTGATCGCTATTTTGACCAGAACGATGGTCAGATTTTTAGTTTTATGGTCATGTGCGTGGCCGCCGCCGAGGTTTCGATTGGACTCGCCATTATTATTTCCTTGTTCAGAAATAAACCAACCGTCAATTTAGACGAATTTAACATATTAAAGGGTTAAAGGGAGCCGCATGCTGTTAAAGCTAACCTTTTTGATACCGCTGTATCCGTTGATCGGGTCCATCATCAACGGTTTCTTTGGCCTTAAAATCGGCAAGCGAATGGTGGGATTTATCGCCTGCGGTTCTGTGGGGCTTTCCTTTCTCACCACCCTGCTGGTGTTCCTGGGCTTCCTGTTGCAGGAAGGAACGGGAGCTTTTGAGCAGGTGGCTTTTTCCTGGATGGTGGTTGGCGATTTGAACGTTGATTTCGGATTCCAAATCGATCAACTGTCCCTGATAATGATGACCTTCGTCACCGGCGTCGGATTTCTCATCCATGTTTATTCTATCGGCTACATGCAGGAGGAATACAGCTATTACCGTTTCTTCGCCTATCTGAACCTTTTCATGTTCTCCATGCTCCTTTTGGTGATGGGCAACAATTTCCTGCTCATGTTCATCGGCTGGGAGGGCGTGGGTTGTTGCTCCTACTTGCTGGTCGGGTATTATTTCGAGAAAAAATCGGCCTGCGACGCAGGCACCAAAGCGTTTATCGTCAACCGCGTGGGAGATTTTGCTTTTCTCCTCGCCATCATGTTCATATTCGATATCTTCGGAACCATCGACTTCACCGATGTCATGCATGCCGCCCCGGAAACGGTCATTTACGGAGGCGAGACCATTACCATCATCACCCTGCTCCTGTTCGTCGGGGCGACTGGTAAATCAGCGCAGATACCCCTTTATACCTGGCTTCCGGACGCGATGGAGGGTCCCACTCCGGTCAGCGCGCTGATCCATGCGGCTACCATGGTGACGGCAGGAGTGTTCATGGTGGTGCGTTGCAGCATTTTGTTTAATCTCGCCCCCATGACCATGATGGTCGTGGCCTTTGTTGGAGCGGGGACGGCCATATTCGCGGCTACTATCGGGATGACGCAGTTCGATATCAAACGCGTCCTCGCTTATTCGACCTGCAGCCAGATTGGATACATGTTCCTCGCGTGCGGCATTGGAGCTTATACCGCCGCCATTTTTCATATGGTCACGCACGCGTTTTTCAAAGCCTGCCTCTTTCTGGGATCGGGAAGCGTCATCCACGGAATCGGAGGCGAACAGGACATGCGTAAGATGGGCGGGCTTAAGAGTGAAATGCCGGTCACTTATGCAACATTTCTGGTTTCCACCCTGGCGATTGCCGGCATCCCGCCCCTTTCAGGTTTTTTCAGTAAGGATGAGGTGCTTTATCACTCGCTGGTAGACGGAAACGTCATCCTGTGGGGAATGGGGATATCAGCCGCTCTTCTGACCGCGTTTTATATGTTCCGGCTGGTATTCATGACTTTTCATGGAGAATCCAGAGTCGACCCGGACGTCCACGTTCATGAGTCACCAAAAATCATGACCATGCCGCTTGTCATTCTTGCCGGCCTGGCGGTTGTTGGAGGACTTTTAGGTATTCCGCTCATTCATGGGTGGCACATTCTGCAAAACTGGCTGGAGCCGGTACTGTATTTTGATCTGGCTTCCGCCTTGAGTCATTCAGAACATCTTCTCCACGAAGCCGGGGAACATACCCCGTCTTGGTCACACCTTCTGGTTAAAGAAGAACACAATACATTGCTGGAAATATCCTTGATGATCTTTTCGGTGGTTGTTGGCATCACGGGAATCGTTTTTGCCTACGTGTGTTATATCAAAAAACCCGACCTCCCCGAAACACTCACAAAGGGTCAATGGGGTTACGACATTGTTAAAAACAAATATATGGTGGATGAGTTGTACGATGCAACGATTGTGAAACCCACCGTGGAAGGATCGCAATTGCTCTGGGAAAAAGCCGATAACCAGGGCATTGATGGAACAGTCAATGGAGTCGCCAATGTTATCGGCTGGTTTAGCAAGCAGCTAAGAGTGTTTCAGTCGGGATTTGTCCGCAACTACGCCCTGTTCATCGCGATGGGCTTTATCGGACTTTTGATCATTTCGTTCTAAAAGGTATTTTCGGTCAATGAACGACCCCGCCCCTAAGCGGACGGGTTATCTTACAAGGATTTTCTTTTAAAAGCCGTGCCTACTGGCCGTAGGGGCAACAGGCAAAAACTCCTTTCACCGAGAAACCTTGGTTAGCGGAGAAAACTGTTGCCATTCGGGTCCAGCGTCACGCTGGCCACGGGGTATAAAACCCACTGGTGGGAATTTAAAACCATGTTTCTGACTTTTTTGACATTTTTACCTCTTGCAGGGGCCGCCGCCCTGGCGTTTCTGCCAAAAGGAAACGACAGCCTTATCAAGCAAACGGCGGTCGGGATTGCCGCCGCCGATTTCCTTTTGTCCCTGCAACTGTGGTTCGATTTCGATTCCACTACGCCCGGGATGCAGTTTGAGTTCTCCGTGCCCTGGATTTCCTCCTGGGGAGTCAGTTACCACGTTGGAATTGATGGAATCTCGCTTCTTCTTTTCGTGATGACCACTTTTCTTACGTTGATCGCCATCATCGCTTCCTGGGAAATAAAAAAATCCATCCGCGAATACATGATGGCCATGCTGGCCCTCTCAACCGGAATGCTGGGAGTCTTCATCTCACTGGACCTGTTCCTGTTTTACTTTTTCTGGGAATTCCAGCTGGTCCCCATGTACCTCATCATAGGCGTGTGGGGCGGTCCACGACGCATCTATGCGTCGATCAAGTTTTTCCTCTACACAGCGGTCGGCTCCCTGCTGATGCTGGTGGCCATTATCTGGATTTATATAATCATTAAAGAACAAACCGGGGTTACGACAACGGACTTGGTTTACATAACGGAACACCTCGATGTTTCGCTGGATGTGCAAAAATGGCTGTTCCTGGCATTTTTCCTGGCATTTGCCATCA
>JADFGI010000322.1 GCA_022567815.1 Nitrospinota bacterium | reverse complement strand
GACCTCCTCGGGCAGTCTGGGTCTTTTATTTCCTCCCTCCATTCCGTTGATCCTCTATGGGCTGGTGGCGCAGGTGAGGGTGGACCAGCTTTTTCTGGCAGGAATCGTCCCCGGAACCATTATGATTTTAATCGTCGGCGCATACAGTATCGCCAAAAGTAAATCCCTTGGAATCAAAAAAAGACCCTTTCATTGGAACGAGGCTCTCGGTTCCCTGCGTGAGGCCATTTGGGAAATCCCTCTTCCCTTCATCATTTTGTTTGGAATATACGGCGGCATCATCACCGTGAGCGAAGCCGCCGCTGTCACTGTGGTTTATGTGATCGTGGTGGAATCTTTCATATATAAAGACCTGCATCCCCTCCGGGACTTGCCCCGGATAATGCGCGAAAGCATGGTGCTGGTTGGGGCCATCCTGATTATCCTGGGAACCGCCATGGGATTCACCAACTACCTGATCGACCAGCAGATTCCAATGCAAATCCTCGGTTTCATGAAGCAGTATATCCACGATCCCTTAACGTTTCTCATTGCGCTCAACGTGTTCCTGTTGATAGTGGGTTGCATGATGGACATATTTTCCGCCATCATTGTGGTGGTTCCTTTGATCGTCCCCATCGCCAAAAGCTTTGACGTCAACATGGTCCATCTGGGCATTATTTTTTTGACCAATCTTGAAATCGGGTACTCCACCCCGCCTGTGGGAATCAATCTGTTCATCGCCAGTTCAAGATTCAAGGAACCCATCGTCCGGCTTTACCGGGCCACCCTCCCCTTTCTCGGCCTACGGATATTGGGTCTTTTGGCCATCACCTATATTCCAGCGCTCAGCCTTTTCCTGCCAAATCTGTTTAAGCCCTAGTGGCGGTTTTTCAACGGTTATTTTTTTTTAAATTGACAAACCCGTTGGTGTCCTCAAAAATATAAAATTCACCACTAATAAATTTGATAACAACAAGATAGGCATAACAAGATATGAACCGTAGAGGCTTTTTAAAATCAATTGCCGGTTTTTCGATTGCCTTGGCCGGAGCGCAACTAGCCATTCCAGTGACAGCCAAATGCAAAATGATTGCACCGTTGACCGATCTGGTCGGAAAAACATTTCTGGACCAGCGCATCAAAGATAATATTGCTAAATTCAAACAGGACAATCCTCATTTAAAAATCGGCGAAACTCATTGCCATTCCATTTTTTCTGATGGCACCTATTCGGTTGATAAAATCATGGGCCGGGCGGCGAGATTGGGATTGGACTTTATGATCATTACGGAACACGTCCAACCACACCTATATCCACTTGAGCACGCCCTGGCGTCCATAAAAGAGCGCGGACGCTGTTGTGATGAATGGAATCATCCGGGTCTGGACCCTATCGACGTTTATCCTGCGTTCGAGTTGAGCACCCTGCAGGGCCATTTGATTTTAGTGATGGACAAGGATTATCTGAAACCAAAATTTTTGGGGGAATTAAAAACCCGATTTTCCCATTTGGATCAAAAAATGATTTCAATGGAAGATTCCGCTAAAATGGTTCAGCCGTTAGGCGGAGTTTCCATCATTCCTCATCCTGAAAGAGAGCGGGCTTATCCCTTTGGCGTTCCCATTTCATTTGCCAGGCAATACCTGACCGGCCTGGTGGACGCGATTGAAGATATTTCAACCGGCCACGGGTATGAAGAGAACTATTCGCAGGAACTGGGAATGGCCTCCATTGGTTCCAGCGACGACCATTTCAATCTTATCATTGGAACGACAGTGACCGGTTATGATTCCAGAAAGCATAAAAATCTCCTATCGGCCATCAAGGCCCGCGAAACCCTGGCTGTCAAGATAAATGAATCCCTGGACGATATCCTGGGAATGGCCCGCCTTGTGCTATGATGAAGGCATGCCGGAAAGTAATTTAATCCCACCAGTGGGTTTTATTCCCCGCCCCGCAACGCGGGGAGGAGATGCGGGGCAGACGTTCGCTTCTCTCGCGAGCCCAGGAGAACCTCCTGATGAAAATGTCAGGATCGCAAATTCTGCACGATGAAGGATTCAGTCAGCCATAAACCCATAGCGCGTCAATATTGGGTCCAGCGTCACGCTGGCCGCTTGCGGCAGGGTCGTTCATTACCCCCTGATTCCATTTATTACACGCTTTACTCCAGTCCCCTGGGTTTGACAGGCATTGCCGGGTCCAAAAAGGGCCTCATGAGAATCGTCCTGCACCTGCCCGATGAGTCCCATTTCACCCATTACCTAAAAAATTCCTTCCAATGCGAGTGCTTAAAAAAACCTGCTTTTTTTGAGATTGTGGTAAAACAGTTGAACCTGTATTTTTCAGGTGATCTAAAAAATTTCAACTGCAAACTGGATTTGAGCCGGGGAACTTCCTTTCAACAAAAAGTCTGGCAGCAATTAACGGCAATTCCTTATGGAAAAACACAAAGTTATCGGATGCTGGCCAAAGCCATTGGCCAGCCAAAGGCCTTTCGCGCCGTGGGCAACGCTAATGGGAAAAACCCATTGCCCCTCATCATTCCCTGTCATCGGGTGATACGGGAAAATGGCGACATGGGCGGCTACACCGGAGGTTTGCACCTAAAACGTTTTTTGCTGGACTTGGAAAGGAATAATTAAGGGCGCCTAGAAGTTTTCAACCGGGGCAATGAAATAATGGCAAACTGTAAACCACAGACCGCAGACAGGAAAACTCCCTTCCCCCCCTTTAAAACGGTTGCTTTCCAAAATTTTCGGGTTTCAAAGGAAAACTAATGATTCCCCCAAAACCCCTAGAACCAAAATATTTGGTCCAGCGGTACGCTGGTCGATTTTCAGAGGTTCCCTTTGATGGGATTGTATCGGACTAACGGAATCGTTTTACGCAGTATCAAGCTTTCCGAAACGGACAAGCTGGTAACCATCATGACCGAGCATTTCGGCAAGGTCAAGTGCGTTGCCAAAGGGGCCAGAAAAATTAAAAGCCGGTTCGTGGGTTCTCTGGAACCCATGTCTTATGTCTATTTAATCTATTTTGGCAAGGAGAACCAGCAACTATATAGTCTCAACCATGCCGATATTATCCAATCTTTTCACCAGGTCCGCGAGGATTTTCAAAAAATATATACCGGAATTTATTTGAATGAACTGGTGGATGCGATGCTTGCGGAAGCGCATGAAGAAAAACAAATTTTTCAACTCCTTCTGGATTCGTTGAACGCTCTGCAAAATCAGAGCAACCTTGAAACCCTGTGCCGGATGTTTGAAATTCGACTTTTATCCCTTACAGGCCATAAACCGGAATTGAATCATTGCATTGTTTGCAAGACCGACACAGTCAACGGCTGGGTCGGGTTCAGTTATAATAGAAGAGGAATTGTTTGCGGCGGTTGTATGAAAAAAACTTCGGTGGAAATTAAATTTTCCACAGGGACATTGAATTATTTGAGAAAACTGCTTACATTGAACATTAATTGTTCCGGCAGGCTGAAATTTCCCAGGGGAATGGCCGAAGAAGTGGAGAAGGTAACGCATCGCCTCATTCTGGCTCACGTGGGGCGGGAGCTCAAATCTTATCCTTTCATAAAAAGCATGGCGGCCATCGGCCAGCGTGATGCTGGACCCAGTGTTGGCATTTAGGTACTATTCTGTAAGAACGGTAATAACTTCCTTTAAAAACGAGAGGGTCTGCTCCCCCTTCGTGGAAGGGGGCCGGGGGGATTTAGAAAATCATGACAATCAAAAATGGGTCTCCTCGTTTAATCTACAAAATTTCACTGA
>JADFGI010000321.1 GCA_022567815.1 Nitrospinota bacterium | reverse complement strand
TAATGATGAAAACTCATACTTTCACGAAAAGTATGATGATTTACACGAGGGCAAGTCATTCGAAGAGTGTTTATTATTAATTGAAAAAGAACTATCTGAACTAGATACTGATTCTTGGTGTTTCCTTAAAAAGGAAGCCGAGAAATTATGCGTTATATTTGGTCCAGATAAAGAAAGGGGTTGGACAAAACTTTTCGAAAAACTAAATGAAGCAAAGGGCTATTGCTTTCTCAAATCAAAAGGATATTCAAATATTAGTTTCATTCCTCCTTCACGCATAGAAGTACAGGGGTCAAGTCTTGACTTGGGACAACTACTTTTTGATCAATTCCTTGGCGAATTTCAATGTTGCTGGAGTAATTTTTTCGCCTCCGGACATGCGGGCGATTTCTTCCACCCGCTCGTCATAATTCAATTTCTCTATGGTCGAGTGCGTCCGGTTTTCCCTGACGGTTTTTTGCACCCGGTAATGCGCCGACGCCATCCCGGCTATTTGCGGCAGGTGGGTGATGCAGAATACCTGTTTGCCGACAGCGACTTTTGAAAGTTTCACGCCGACTTTTTCCGCCACCTTACCGCCGATGCCCGCGTCCACCTCGTCGAAAACCATCACCGGAACAGGGTCTTGCTCGTGCAAAATGGATTTCAAGGCCAGCATGACGCGGGACAACTCGCCTCCCGAGGCGATTTTGGTCAGCGGGCGCAGTTCTTCTCCCGGATTTGGGGAAAATAGAAACTCGATGGTCCCTATCCCACGAGGATGAAGTTTGACTGTTTCGCCGCGAAACGAAACGAACCCTTGCGGGTCAGCGGGGTAATCAAAGCGGACGCCGAATTGAACCTCGGCCATATCCAGATCCCGCAATTCCTTTTCGACATTTTTTTTGAATTTTTTGGCAGTTTTTTCTCTTCCCTCAGCCAAGGTGATCGCAAGCTCCTCCAGCGTTTTTTCCCGATGTTGGATTTCTTTTTGCAGAGAGTCCATTTTTTCCTGATTGGACTCCAGCGAATCGAGTTCCCCGGCGATCTTTTCCCGTTCCGCCAAAATCGCGGCGATGTCCATTCCGTATTTGCGTTTGAGTCCGTTGATTTCCGCCAGCCGGTCTTCAATTTCTTCCAGGCGTGGCGGATTGAATTCAATCCCGCGAACATAGGCTTGCAGTTCTTGGACCATTTCCTCCAGTTCGCAATAGGCGGTTTGCGCCCTCGCGGCCTGACTTTCCAGCGCGGGGTCCATGTCCAGCAGAGACTCAATTTCTTTATGAGCCCGGCCCAATTGTTCCAGGACCGAACCCTCGGTTTCGGACAACTGGCTCAAAGTTTGTTCGAGGGTTTGTTGGAGCTTTTCTGCGTGCCGCAATTTATTTTTTTCGGTTTTTAATTCGTCTTCTTCCTCTGGCGAAAGACCGGCCTGTTCGATTTCCGCAAGCTGGAAATTCAGCAGTTCCTGCCGCTCCTTGCGGTTTTTCTCTTTGGAGCGCATGGATTCCAAATCTCGCATGGCGGTCTGATAGTCGGCAAACTCGCCGCTGAATCGCCCGCACGCCTCCCTGTTTTTTCCGTAATGATCCAGCAATTCGACGTGGGTTTCCGTGCGTAGCAGGGCCTGATGATCGTGCTGACCGTGGATATCGACCAGGCGATTGCCTATTTTAGCGAGTGTGGCGACGGTGATGTTGCTGTCATTGAGGAAACACCGGCTTTTGCCGTTATGCGACACATTGCGCCGGACCAGTAATTCCCCATCCCCGGTCTCGATTCCATGAGCGCGGATATCGTCCAAAAGGGCGGAGTCGTCAATTTGAAACACCGCTTCCACCGTGGCGGTGGTTTCACCGGAGCGGATGTAATCGGTGTCCGCCCGGCCTCCCAGAATGAGGTTGAGCGCGCTCATCAGAATGGATTTTCCGGCGCCGGTTTCTCCCGTCAGCACGTTGAGTCCGGGAAAGAATTCCACGCGCAGATTTTTTATGATGGCAAAATTGCTAATTTTTATCTCTTTGAGCATGGGAGGTCTGGGATTCAATCCACGGATCGATTTTTTCCATCAGTGTTCGGACATCCTGACGAATTTGTTGGGCAGACGGGGTGTCGTTGGATTCCTCGATGATCTTCAGCAAGTCCACCAGGGTCATTTTGGCGGCCCGATAATTCCCCTGTTCGTACAGGGCTTCGGCCAGAAACAGGTAATTATCGGCAAACCGGGGACCCAGAACGACGGCCCGTTTAAGATGGTCCACGGATTTATCGACACTGCCTCCAAGCAGGCCGGGCAGTTCAAGGTACAGTTTCCCCAAGGCGCGATGCGGGCCGCCCTTGCTCACCGAGGCATCAAATTTTACTGCTTTCTTGAGATCTTGTTTCAAAGGTTTTATCATGGACAAACTGCTCCAGATTCCCTGCATTTCTCCGAGCTTTCCCCGGCAAAGGCCGCGATAGTAAAAACCCCAGGCAGACTGGTTGTTGAGTTGAATCGCTTGATCGGCACGTGCAATGCAATGCCGGTAGTACTCTTTACCGGCTTCCTCCGCGGACCTTTTAGCCAGCGAAAAATAGGTCCGCGCCAGCCGCCAGGCCAGGGGTTCTGAAACGCCCGATTGTTCCAGGGCCTCGAGGATCATCGACTCGGTTTGCAATAAATTCTCACGGGTGTTTTGAATGGATTCATACTGCCGGTCAATATCCTGCACTGAAACAGGCGCTGTTCCCCTTGCTGAAAGGGTAAACATGAAAATCAAGCTGAGTAGCGGAACCCGGAACATGGCCTTATTTTATCCCTTCTCAAGAGAGGGTATGGAATGATAGTCTATTCTTGTCGTCAATATTTGGCAAATCAGAAACGGGCGGATTTTGGTCTGCCGATTGAAAACCTGTTATTAAACAAATTATCATAAATATGATCCGACATTATAAAACGATTTTCCTTGTGGTACTTTTGGCGTTGACCTTCATCGCCGGTCCATCCTTTGCTTCCGAGCGTTCTCCCCAGCAATGTGTTGAGGAATTGCTGGCGACCATCCAGAAAATCAAAAGCGGAGACAAGCTGTCCGCCGAGCAGAAGAAAGCCAACAGCGCGCGTTCGCAACAAGCCTTGAATTATTTTAATATCGCGGAAATCAGCCAAAAGGCCCTGGGAAAATACTGGTCAAAAATAACGGATGAGGAAAAAGCCAGGTTTTCCAAATTACTGGGCGAATTATTTGTTTATGTCGCGTTCCCAAATTCAGGGAAATTTTTCGTCGATCTCAATTTGATTTTCGCGGAATCGGAAATAGAAAAAGCCAAGGCGTTCGTGCCGATGACGGTGGTCCATAAGAACGAGGGCGAAATCGAGATCGATTTTTCTCTGAAACTGAACTCGGACGATTGGAAAATTGTCGATGTGCATATGGACGGCGTGAGCATGCGCAATAATTTACGCAGTCAGTTCTACAAAATCATCAAAAAAGAAAATTTCGGCGAATTGGTCCGCCGGATGGAGAAAAAATTGAAAGAAGCCAAAGCATGAAAAAGAAAATTCAGACTCCGATGAAAAAAATAGGCATAGTCAGTCTGGGCTGTCCCAAAAACGCTGTGGACACGGAATATCTTCTAGGCGACCTGGTGAACACCGGCTATGAAATCACCCCCAATCAGGAAGAAGCTGACATTCTGGTGGTGAATACCTGTGGTTTTATAGAATCGGCCAAGCGGGAATCGGTGGACGCCATTCTGGAAATGGCGCTGTTGAAAACCAACGGCAAGTGCAAAAAATTGATCGTGACCGGAT
>JADFGI010000320.1 GCA_022567815.1 Nitrospinota bacterium | reverse complement strand
CGGGCCGGAGCTTGAAATATTTTATCATGAACTCCTTATTTTGTCTGGCTTGAGCCGTCCAAATTTTATCATCACGGGCGGTGTATAAATCTTCGGCCCGTTGCATATGTTGCACCGAGTTGAAAGCATCGCCTTTTTGAAAATACACGCGTCCCAGATTGAAATGCCCGCCCGGAGCATTGGGTTCCAGCTCGATGGCGGTTTGAGCTGACAGCATAGCGTTTTCCAATTCGTTCTGTTTCAAATAAGCCGAACTCAACAGGGTCCAGGTTTCGGCGTTTTGCGAGTCGAGGCGCCCGGCTTGCTTGAGGAGAGCCAAAGAACGGTCCACCTGCCCCCCTTTTAAGTACAGGTTGCCCATGGTGATGTAGGGCAGAGCCAGGTAGGAATCAAGTTCCATGGCCCTTTGAGAAGCCGCGCGGGCTTCGGCAAAATTCTTGAAATGGATGGCACAGGCACCCACCAGGGCGTGCCCCTCGGCCTGTTCCGGAGCCAGTTTAACCAGGGCCTGAGCCAGACTCATGGCTTCCCGATAGCGGCCCATCTGGTAATTGATCTTGGCCCCCAAGACCAGGTAATCGGGATTTTCCGGCTCCATCTTGTAATAGTATTGCAGGATGCCGCGTGCTTTATCCCACTCTCCTTTTTGCATCCATTGTTTGGCGCGTTTGATTTCATTTCCCGATGCGAATACGAACTGGTAGAGGTCCACCGGGTTCAGTGAACCCACGGCCTTGAAGTACAAGTAAGCCGGCGGACTCAATGCGGCTCCGGCAATCAGCAGACCGATAAAAAATATCCTGAGCTTGCGGGGCCTGGGTTGCTGCTTCTCCCGTGGAGCTTCGAGGTCGGCGAAATCGTCACGCATCATGGCTCCTTAGCAGGGGAGGCAGAGGGATGAACTCCAGCTTTACGTCCAATAATTGTTGAGCGCAAGTGGAGTATGACCTATTTCCCCCAAGCGTTGCCTGGCCTTTATAGTAACAACCGGCGTCCGCAGATGGTAATGATTTCCAATGGGTGCATTTTCCTCTAGTCATTTCTCTGCATTGGGTATAAATTTTCATTATAGCCCCTGTTCCAGCTGGAGGAACCTATGCCGACCCCCAAGACCCAGGAAAAAAGCTTTCGTGAAAATGTCAATCTAGCGTTTGACCTCGCCCTCGCCACTTTGGATGTCCCGGAGAAACTGGGTTATTACATTAAGTGCGGCAACAATATTTACCAGGTTCGATTTCCCGTCAAAATAAACGGTGAGGTGGAAAGTTTTATCGGATGGCGGGCGGTTCACAGTGAGCATCGGTTGCCGGCCAAAGGCGGTATACGTTTTGCCCCGATGGTCAGCCAGGACGAGGTGGAAGCGCTGGCGGCCTTGATGACCTACAAATGCGCGCTGGTCAACGTGCCGTTCGGCGGGTCCAAGGGCGGGCTGGTGATCGACCCCAGAAAATACGACGAAGAAGCGTTGGAAAAGATCACGCGCCGCTTCGCGTTTGAGTTGATCAAGAAAGATTACATCAGCCCGGCGGTCAATGTGCCGGCGCCGGACATGGGTACGGGAGCCCGGGAAATGGCCTGGATCGCCAGCACCTACTCGGCGCATAAACCGAATGATATCGATCGCATGGCTTGCGTCACCGGAAAGCCGGTGAGCCAGGGCGGCATTCGCGGGCGCACCGAAGCCACCGGACGCGGCGTGGTGTTTGGGCTCCGGGAATTTTTCCGGCATCCGGAGGACGTTAAGCTGGCCAACCTGAGGGGCACTCTCGAAGGCAAAAAAATCATCATTCAGGGGTTGGGCAACGTCGGCTACCACACCGCTAAAATCCTGCAGGAGGAGGATGGCGCTAAAATCGTCGGTATCATTGAGCACGACGGCGCTCTGTACGATCCCAAGGGCCTGGAGGTCGAAAAGGTGTCGCAATTCAAACTGAATCAGGGTGGGGTCAAAGGATACCAGGGGCCGCAGTACATCAAGGAAGGCGCCCAGTTGCTGGAGGAAAAATGCGACATCCTCATCCCCGCCGCCATGGAAGGTGTGATCAACCTGGACAACGCGCAACGCATCCAAGCCAAGCTGATTGCCGAAGCCGCGAATGGACCCGTCACCTTTGACGCTGAACTCATCCTGCGTAAAAAGGGTATCCTCCCCATCCCGGATATCTACCTGACCTCCGGGGGAGTGATTGTGTCCTATTTTGAATGGATCAAAAACCTGTCGCACATCCGTTTTGGCAGGATGACCAAACGCCACGAGGAAACTCAGCACGAGATGTTGATCTCCGCTATCGAAAAAAACGGCGCAAAAATCTCCGCTGACCTGTCGGAAAAACTCTTGGAAGGGTCCAGCGAAATCAACCTCGTGCGGTCAGGCCTGGACGACTCCATGCGCGAAGCGTTCAACGCGATGCGGGAAAGGTATTGGAGAAACGGCAACATGGATTCCTACCGCATAGCCGCCATGGCCATCGCCATCGAAAAAGTGGCCACGAGCTACCTCGAAATGGGCGTGTACCCTTAAAACTTGCGGCTAGCGAGTCGCTGATTATTTTTATCGACCGTCAGCTCTCCGCATTTTCCGGAGGAGCTTCCTGGCCCGGCAATACGCGCTCGCCGTCCGGCCAAGACCCAAGTTCAATCAGCTAGAGCCGCTCACCGCAAAACGGGAAAAAGCGATTGCCCTCTCTTTTTGTTTCTTTTTTGCATGCAAGGCAGTGAGCCAGTTTGGCGGTTTCGCTATTCATTATTCCTCGTTAAAGAAATCATTAAAAGGGTTATCAGGCATGTCCGGTTTATCGCGTTTCCATTGGCCCAGATTGCCATTCCCGGAAACCTTTTTTATACTATTGCTAAGAATTGAACGTTTTCGGCATTTGCCGGATAAAGGGTAGCCAAAATAAATTAAGAAATGTTATGTTAATTGTATAAACATGAAAAAGCCCGTTAAAAAAAGTCCAGAAATAATATTGGATATGACTCGGTATCTAATCAGCGCGCGCCTTGGCGCATTTCAAAACCCCTTGATGCAATAAGCATAGACTTTATCGCAGGCTAATATTTTTTCTGCAATCGATTTCTCTGAGTTTGTCGATAATATTAGTTTTTTTTCTTGAATATCCATTTTTTGTGATCGGAGTAATGAAAATGGAAGGGGACAGTTTGAGACGATTGTCTGGATCGCTCCAAAAAATATTATTGGTCATTTTTATCCTGATCTTAATTTTTCCTGGCAACACGTTTTCCGAGGAGCCTAATAATAACCGGCAACGCCCCACATTTAGCGAACTGAGCCTTGAAGAGCTGGTAATGCTTGAGGTTATCCTTGTCAACGTTTTGGGAACCCACACTCATCTGGAAAGTGAATGGATGGTCGGTTACCAGTTCCGAACGATGAATATGGGCGGCAACCGGTCTGGGAGGCAGGATTTATCAACGAGCGAAGTTCTTTCTCTGTTCCCTGTAGCTCCTCTAGCCATGACCATGGATATGCATATGCCCATGGTCATGTATGCCCCCACTGACCATATTACCATGATGGCCATGATCCCTTATGTCCGCAAAGTGATGGATCATATTACGAGGACTGGGGTTCGGTTCACCACCCAGTCCGAAGGCTGGGGGGACTTACAATTAACCGTCTTATACACGGTTTATGGCAATCCAGGCGATACGCATCGCCTGGCACTGAGCGGTGGGTTCAGTGTTCCGACGGGTTCCATAAAGAATAAGGACTTTCTAGCAAGCCCATCCCTTGGCAAATTCAAGTTCCCT
>JADFGI010000013.1 GCA_022567815.1 Nitrospinota bacterium | reverse complement strand
GCATGCAGGCGTTCCAGCCCATCCTCATAGACGGTAAGGCCATTCAGATCCATCCCCTGGTTTGTACTGCGTTCAACGCTGATTTTGATGGCGACCAAATGGCCGTGCATGTGCCTCTTTCCATGGAAGCCAGGGTCGAGTGTAAATTGTTGATGATGTCGTCCAATAATGTGTTGTCTCCCTCGAATGGCCGGCCCATCGCCGTACCTTCTCAAGACATGGTGTTGGGGTGTTATTACATGACTAAACCCCGCGGAGGAATGAAGGGGGAAGGCAAGGTGCTTTCCGGTCCCAAGGAAGTGATTTCCGCTTACGATGCCGATGAGTTGGATTTGCAGGCCCGTATTATTGTGCGGATTGATGGCGAGCTGGTGCAAACCACGACAGGCAGAGTCATAATTGGACAAGTTTTGCCTAAAGGAATGCCGTTTTCTTTGGCAAACCGGCTTCTGGATAAGAAATCGCTCTCCGATCTGATTTCCAAAATATTTTTGGGTATGGGCAGTGAACAAACAGTATTGGTTCTGGACGAGATTAAAAAATTAGGTTTCAAATACGCCACCGAAGCGGGGCTGACCATTTCCATTGACCAAATGCGGATACCCAAAGCGAAGGCCAAGCTGGTCAGGGATACCGAAACCGAAGTGTTGAAGGTTTACAACCAATACCGCGATGGGCTTATTACCAACGGAGAACGCTATAACAAGGTCATTGATATCTGGGCTCATGTGACCGAAAAAGTTTCCGAAGAAATGTTTCGCGAACTGGAGGAGGAAGATGAGGCCAGTAGTTCAGGGAAAGACGATAAAGATTTCAATTCCATATTTATCATGGCCGATTCAGGCGCAAGGGGAAGCGCCCAACAGCTCCGCCAATTGGCTGGAATGCGCGGTTTGATGGCCAAACCCTCCGGCGAGATCATCGAAACACCGATCACCGCGAATTTTCGCGAAGGCCTGTCGGTCATCCAGTACTTTATTTCAACACATGGAGCGCGCAAGGGGCTGGCGGATACTGCCCTTAAAACCGCCAACTCAGGCTACTTGACCCGGCGTCTGGTGGATGTCGCTCAGGATATTATTATTCATGAAGATGATTGCGGGACGATGAAGGGGACCAATGTCGCCTCCCTCGTGGAGGCGGGTGAAATTATCCAGCCGCTCAATGAAAGAATCCTTGGCCGAACTGCATTGGAGGACGTTATTGATCCCTTTACCAACGATGTGCTGGTTGAGGCAAACGAAATTATCGACGAGACCAAGGTGGAAGAAATAGACAATGCCGGAATTGAAAGCGTCTTGCTTCGTTCCTGCCTCACCTGCGAATCGCAAAGCGGGGTTTGCGTCAAATGCTATGGACGCAACATGGCGACCCTGGATTGGGTGGAAGTGGGCGAGCCGGTTGGTGTAATTGCCGCACAGTCCATTGGTGAGCCCGGAACCCAGCTCACCATGCGGACGTTTCATATCGGCGGCACCGCGAGCCGGGTGATTGAGCAAACGACCCTGAGCGCTAAAAGAACCGGGACGGTGAAATACCAGGGATTGCGCACTCTCAAGAGCTTGAAGGGAGAAATCATCGTCATGAACCGGAACGGTCATCTTGTGATTCAGGATGACAATGGCCGGGAAAAAGAGAGATATTCTGTGGTGTATGGCGCCAAGTTGAAGGTCAGTGATGGGCAGGAAGTTCAGAAAAATCAAACCCTGGTGGAGTGGGATCCTTATACCAACTCCATTTTAACGGAAGTGGATGGCACCGTCGCCTTTGGAGACATCGTTGAAGGCGTGACCATGCAAGAGGACTTTGATGAGATAACCGGTCTTTCCACCAAAGTTATCATCAGTCACCGCGACGAAAAGAAACAGCCCCGCGTTTCCATCAAGGATGAGAAAGGGGAAACTATTCGCCGGTATATTTTGCCAGCAGGTGCGCATATCAATGTTCACGAAGGAGATAAGGTGAACGCAGGCGATGTCATTGTCAAGATTCCTCGCGAGTCGGCCAAAACCAAGGACATCACCGGCGGTCTTCCCCGTGTCGCCGAGCTATTTGAGGCCAGGAAGCCGCACGAGCAGGCAACCATTGCGGAAATTTCCGGAAAAATAAAATTCGGCGGTTTCGTCAAAGGAATGCGAAAAGTCATTGTAGTGAGCGAATCTGGAGAAGAGTGCGATTACCTGATTCCGCGCGGAAAGCACATCAATGTTCACGAGGGCGATGAGGTGGTTGCGGGCGAGGCATTGATGGACGGGGCGTCCAATCCACACGACATACTAAAAGTGTTGGGAGAAAAAGAACTGCAAAACTATCTCGTCAATGAAGTCCAGGAGGTTTATCGTTTGCAGGGCGTTGCCATCAATGACAAGCATATTGAAGTGATCGTCCGTCAGATGCTACGTCACCTTATCATTGAGGATCCGGGTGACACGGACTTTTTGCTCGGAGAGCAGGTGACTAAAAAAGTTTTCAATGAAAAGAACCAGGGAGTGATAAAAAACAAGAAGAAACCCGCCAAGGGAACGGCGGTTCTTCTGGGAATCACAAAATCTTCCCTGAGTACCGAAAGTTTTATTTCAGCGGCGTCTTTCCAGGAAACGACAAGAGTGTTGACCGAGGTCAGCGTCAGCGGCAAGCGCGATAATTTGGTCGGCCTCAAAGAAAATGTCATCATGGGCCGATTGATTCCGGCTGGCACCGGTTGCCGCGCCTATACAGGAATCCGCATTGAAGAGCCGGAAATCGAGGCAGTTGAACAGCAACCGGAAGAGGTTGCCGTGGAAGCGCAATAAACAAGTTCAAACAAGCGTATTTTTCTTGACTCATGGGAAAATGGTGCTAGAATCACTGCCTTTCCACACCTCGCATAATCGAATAACAACCATTTGATTTTATTGCGGCATGAGCGGAACCCGAGCAGGGTTGCCCGTGTTTTTGTGCTTATTTTAGAAGGAGAGTTTTACTTGCCAACCATCAATCAGCTAGTCAGATCGGGCCGGAAAAAGCCGGTGCAAAAAACTGGTAGCCCGGCGTTAAAATCTTGTCCTCAGAAAAGAGGGGTATGTGTGAGGGTTTACACGTCCACTCCGAAAAAGCCTAATTCGGCATTGAGGAAGGTGGCCAGGGTGCGATTGACAAACGGCATGGAAGTCACAACCTATATTCCTGGAGTAGGGCATAATTTGCAGGAACATTCCATCGTCATGATTCGCGGTGGCCGGGTGAAAGATTTGCCGGGAGTTCGTTATCATGTGGTGCGGGGTTGTCTGGATACTCTGGGAGTTGAAAGCAGGAAACAGAGCCGATCCAAATATGGCACCAAAAGGCCTAAAGCCTCTTAATTAAACAGTCAATTCGTAAATTCCGAAATTATGGCAAGAAGACGAGAAGCGCAAAAACGAAAAGTAGTTCCTGACCCCAGGTACAACGATATTCTTGTGGGGCGGTTTATCAATAATATTCTCCGCAAGGGGAAAAAGAGCCTGGCGGAGAGATTATTTTATACCGCACTGGACGCTGTGGCGGAGAAGGTCAAGGAAGATCCAGTCAAGGTCTTTCGCAAGGCGATTGAAAACGCGGCTCCAATGCTTGAAGTGCGGTCCCGCCGGGTGGGTGGCGCCACCTACCAGGTTCCCGTTGAGGTCAATGAAAGTCGGCGAATTGCGTTGAGCATCCGTTGGATGATTCAAAATGCCAAAGCGCGGCCTGGGAAAACCATGTCGGAGAAACTGACCGGTGAAATTGTGGATGCCTATAATAATTCCGGGGGTGCTATCAAAAAGCGGGAAGAAGTTCACCGGATGGCGGAAGCGAACAAGGCATTTGCGCATTACCGATGGTAAATCTCCAGTTAATATATAGGTTTATAGGAAGAGTAGCTATTTAGTATGGGTGAAAAATTGCAGATAGGTAAAAGACGAAATATTGGAATCATCGCTCACATCGACGCGGGCAAGACCACGACGACTGAGCGGATCCTGTATTACACCGGGCGTAGCCATAAAATTGGTGAAGTCCACGATGGCACCGCCACGATGGACTGGATGGAGCAGGAGCAGGAGCGGGGAATCACGATCACATCCGCCGCAACGACCTGTTTTTGGAAAGGCCATCAGATCAATATTATCGATACGCCGGGTCATGTGGATTTTACAGCCGAGGTGGAGCGTTCCCTGCGTGTGCTTGACGGGGCCATCGGAGTGTTCTGTGCGGTTGGAGGGGTAGAGCCCCAGTCTGAAACCGTATGGCGTCAGGCATCGAAGTATCAGGTTCCCAGGATAGGTTTCGTAAATAAAATGGACCGTGCGGGAGCGGATTTTATTGGATGCATGGAGCAGATAAGGGACAGATTGCAGGGTAATCCGGTGGCTTTGCAGTTGCCAGTCGGTAGCGAGGCTGATTATATTGGGGTTATCGATCTGGTAAATATGAAGGCCAATATTTACACCGATAAGAAGAGCAAGGGAGAGGTCTACGATGTGGTGGATATTCCCGACGATTATCTGGAGCAAGCCAAGGAATACAGGGAGTACTTGATGGAAGCGGTTTCGGATGTCGATGAGGGGATCATGGAAAGGTTTCTCGGTGGTGAAGAGGTGCCTGCGGAAGAAGTGATCGCGGCTGTGCGAAAGGGCACTCTTGAGTTGAAGTTCACTCCAATTTTTTGCGGGTCGGCGTTTAAGAATAAGGGCGTGCAACAGCTTCTTGATGCCGTTGTGCATTACCTTCCTTCTCCGCAGGAGATCCCCGCGATCAAGGCCGTGAATCCCGACACTCAGGAGGAAGTGGTCCGGCCTTCAGATTCGAATGCGCCTCTGGCGGCGCTGGCCTTCAAGATCATGACCGATCCTTTTGTCGGGCAATTGACGTTTATTCGTGTGTATTCCGGGGAATTGAAGAGTGGTTCTTACATTTATAATTCTACCAAAAACCACAGGGAGCGAGTGGGGCGTCTTCTCAGAATGCACGCCAATAAAAGGGAGGAGGTTCAGTCCGTGGAGGCGGGAGATATTGCCGCCGCAGTCGGGCTGAAAAAGACTTTTACAGGTGACACCTTATGCGTCCAGGATGACCCGGTTGTTTTGGAGGCCATCACCTTCCCCGAGCCCGTCATATCCGTAGCCATCGAACCCAAAACCAAAACCGAGCAGGATAAGTTGTCCGATTGTCTCATCAAACTCCTCCAGGAAGATCCCACCTTTAGTGTTAAAGTGGACAAGGAAACCAATCAAACAATCATATCTGGAATGGGCGAGTTGCACCTTGAGATTCTGGTTGAACGGATGCGTCGCGAATTTTCCCTGGATGTTAGCGTTTCCAAGCCGCAGGTGGCTTACAAAGAAACGATCACCAAGACCCTTGAGCACGGGCACAAGTATGTGAAGCAGACAGGTGGCCGTGGTCAGTATGGGCATGTGGTCATTCGTGTTGAGCCCAGGGAGGCGGGAACCGGATTTGAATTTGTGAATAAAATCACCGGTGGGGCCATTCCCAGGGAATACATCCCCGCCGTTCAAAAGGGGATCGTGGAAACCATGGAGCGCGGGATTCTATGTGGAAACAAGGTTGTGGATGTGGGTGTTACCTTGTTGGACGGTTCCTTTCATCAGGTGGATTCATCGGAAATGGCTTTCAAGATTTGCGCTTCCATAGCATTCAGGGAAGCTTGCTCCAAGGCCAGTCCGGTTTTGTTGGAGCCGGTGATGGAGGTTGAGGTCGTAACTCCTGAAGATTTTATGGGAGACGTTATTGGGAAGTTGAATTCCAAACGAGGGAAGATAAAAGATCTGAACGACAGGTCCGGGGCCAAAGTCATCCGGGCGGATGTGCCTCTTTCGGGGATGTTTGGCTATTCAACGGATTTAAGGTCAGCCACCCAGGGTCGAGCCACTTTTACAATGGAATTTTCCAAATACGAGCAAATCCCCTCTGCGATTGCGGAAGAGTTGATTGCCAAAGCGGCTGGCAGGGAAAAATTAGCGGTCTAATAACAATATACAAAATCAAATAAAATTTGGAGTGAATCGGCATGGCAAAAGAAAAATTTGTCCGGAGTAAACCTCATTTAAACGTTGGGACCATTGGGCATGTAGATCATGGTAAAACGACCTTGACGGCGGCGATTACTGAGGTTTTGGCAACGAAAGGCCTTGCGGAAAAGGTTGCCTTTGATCAGATCGACAAGGCGCCGGAGGAAAAGGAGCGCGGCATTACCATCGCCATTGCCCATGTTGAATACAATACTGAAAAACGGCACTATGCTCATGTCGATTGCCCCGGGCATGCGGATTATGTAAAAAATATGATCACGGGTGCGGCCCAGATGGACGGCGCTATTCTCGTCTTGAACGCTTCGGATGGTCCGATGCCCCAGACACGCGAGCATATTCTTTTGGCGCGTCAGGTAGGTGTTCCCAAAATCATTGTGTTCATGAACAAGGTGGATATGGTCGATGATCCGGAGCTTTTGGATCTGGTCGAGCTTGAAGTGCGTGAATTGCTGGATAAGTATGAATATCCTGGCGATGACATTCCTGTTATCCGGGGAAGTGCCTTGCACGCTTTGGAAAATCCGGACGACGAGGAAAAAGCCAAATGCATCTGGGACCTGATGGAAGCCGTCGACACCTACTTCCCGGTTCCTGACCGCCCGGTTGACAAACCCTTCCTGATGCCGATTGAGGATATTTTCAGCATCTCTGGCCGGGGAACTGTGGCGACGGGTCGTGTGGATACCGGTATCATCAAGGTTGGAGAAGAGGTGGAAATTGTCGGTTTCCGCGAGACCACTAAAACTGTGGCGACCGGAGTTGAGATGTTTCGTAAATTATTGGATGAGGGTCGTGCCGGCGAGAACGTAGGGATTCTGTTACGTGGAACCAAGCGGGATGATATTGAGCGCGGTCAGGTACTGGCCAAACCGGGAACGATCACGCCGCACACCAAATTCAGTGCGGAAGTGTATATTTTAACCAAGGATGAGGGTGGGCGGCACACTCCATTTTTTAATGGATACCGGCCACAATTTTATTTTAGAACCACGGATGTTACCGGTGTGTCAACCCTTCCCTCCGGGGTAGAGATGGTTATGCCGGGCGATAATGTTCAGCTGGAAATTCTATTGATCACACCCATAGCAATGGCGGAGGGGCTTCGGTTCGCGATTCGCGAAGGCGGCCGCACTGTTGGCGCTGGGGTTGTTAACAAGATTCTCGAATAATGAACGATCAAAAAATCAAGATAAAGCTCAAGGCATACGACCATAAATTGCTGGACTGGTCGGTTAACGAAATAGTCGAGACTACCAGGCGCACGGGCGCAAAGGTTGTGGGGCCCATTCCCCTGCCTACGGTGAAAAATAAATGGACGGTTTTGCGGTCCCCGCATGTTGATAAAAAATCTCGTGAGCAATTCGAGATTCGGACCCATAAGCGAATTTTGGAAATTTTGGAACCCACGCCGCAAACGGTGGATGCCTTGATGAAGCTAGACTTGTCCGGCGGAGTGGACATCGAGATCAAGCTTTAATTCCACCAGTGGGTTTTATTCCCCGTAGCTTGCTGCGGCTTTTAAATGAAAATGTATATAGGTTCCCCCGTCCACTTGCGGCGGGACCGTTGATTCTCAAGCAAAAGGTTCCGTAGGATATAGGAAAATCATGAACGGTATATTAGGTAAAAAGGTAGGGATGACGCAAGTCTTCTCTGACAGGGGAGACTGTATTCCCGTTACGGTGATTCAGGTGGAGAAATGCGTTCCCATCCTGCAAAAAACCGCAGAGAAAGACGGCTATCAGTCGGTTCTGGTTGCTTATGGGGAAAGAAAACCCAAACATACCAACAAGCCTTTGCAGGGGTTTTACGATAAGCATAAAGCCTCTCCTGCAAAAGTTCTTGCGGAATTCCGCGATCATTCCATTGAAGATGCCGAGTTGGGGAAACCTTTGAACGTGAATATGTTTAGCGAGGGAGACTTGGTCAATGTTATCGGGGTGTCAAAAGGCCGGGGATTTGCCGGGGTGTTGAAACGGCACGGGTTTAGCGGATCTCCTGCCTCCCACGGGCATGCGGAGATTCATCGCGGCGGCGGTTCGATTGGCATGCATACGTATCCCGGGCGGGTCTTGAAGGGTAAGAAGATGCCTGGCCGGATGGGGGGAGTGAAGGTCCACGTAAAAAACCTCAAGGTGGTGCGGGTGGACAAGGAAAATAATGTTCTCTTGGTTCGAGGGGCAGTTCCTGGTCCGAACGGGCGAATGGTAAGAATCCTTAAATCCGAAAGAGTTTGAAGAAATGCCAGAGTTGGACTTGTTGGACGCAAATAATAAGAAGATAGGGACCGTTGAGGCCGACCCCTCAATATTTGATGTCGAAGTGCGGGAGCATCTGGTTCATCAGTATGTGGTTTGCCAGCTTGCCGGTCGAAGACGCGGGACAGCCTCCACAAAAAGCAATAAGGGCGAGTTACATGGGAGCGGTAGAAAACCCTGGAAACAAAAAGGCACGGGCCGCGCCCGTGCGGGCAACTCCCGGTCTCCGCTTTGGCGGGGCGGGATGACGGTATTTGGTCCCACGCCCAGGGATTACAGTTTGAAAATGTCGAAGAAATCAAAAAGGAGCGCACTCAAATCCATTTTAACGGACCGGGTGCGAAACCAGATGCCGTTTGTGGTCGATAAGCTGACTTTGGAAAACCCCAAAACCAAAGAAGCGGTGCAGTTGCTGAATGATTTGAGCTCGCCTCCGAAAACACTTTTTTTGCTTGCCGAGAAAAACCCCAACCTGGAACTGGGAGTTCGCAATTTACCCGATACGAACGTTCTTTTGGTCGAGGGGCTCAACGTTTATGACCTGTTGGCGGCGGAGAGAATTGTTTGCACTCCGCAGGCGCTTAAAAAAATTGAGGAGCGGTTGGTCTGATGGATGCGTATCGAATTATAAAAAAGCCCCTGGTTACCGAAAAAAGCACGGCTTTGCAGGAGGACGGCAACTGGCTGGCGTTTAGTGTCCATCGGGGCGCAAACAAGATTCAGATCAAGGCGGCGGTTGAAAAGGTTTTCGGTGTTACCGTTTTGCAGGTGAACACGCTTAATATGAAGGGTAAAAGCAAGCGTTTCGGCAAAAACATCGGCGTGTCGCAAAATTGGAAAAAGGCCATGATTCGATTGAAAGACGGTGACAAAATCGAAATGTTCGAGGGAGTTTGATTGGTATGCCCATCAGGAAATTAAATCCAAGGTCCCCTGGGGTCCGGTTTCAAACCATTTCCGGGTTTGACGAAGTTACAAAATCCACCCCGGAAAAAAGCCTCCTGGTCTCCATAGCCCGAAAGGGCGGACGCAACAGTAACGGCCGCATCACGGCCAGGCGCAGGGGAGGCGGGCACAGAAAGCAATATCGCCTGATTGATTTTAAGCGGCGAAAGGATGGTGTCGAAGCACGAGTGGCGGGAATTGAATATGATCCTAATCGTTCCGCAAATATTGCGCTTTTGTTTTACAAAGACGGAGAAAAGCGGTATATACTCTCCCCCGCCAAACTAAAAGTTAATGATATCGTTTCCTCCGGGAAGGATGCTGAGGTCAAGGTGGGCAACTGTCTTCCTCTTGAAAATATTCCCGATGGCACCTTGGTGCACAATGTGGAAATGCGTCCTGGGAAAGGCGGGCAGTTGGCGAGGACGGCTGGGAACTCAATTCAGTTGATGGCGAAAGAGGGCCTGTATGCCACCCTGAAACTTCCATCCGGAGAAATTCGCCGGGTGGAAAAAAAGTGCCGCGCCACGGTCGGGGTTGTGGGCAACGCCGATTTTGAAAATATTTCCATCGGCAAAGCAGGCAGGACCCGATGGTTGGGGCGTCGGCCCAGGGTTCGAGCGGTGGCGATGAATCCGGTTGACCATCCGATGGGCGGTGGCGAAGGCCGGTCCTCGGGCGGCAGGCATCCTTGCAGTCCCTGGGGGCAGATCGCCAAAGGATTGAAAACGCGGAAAGTCAAAAAAAATTCCAATAAATATATTTTATCCAAACGAAAAAGAAAATAAATAGCCGTCAGGCTGGATCATAAAATTATGGCGCGATCATTAAAAAAAGGACCTTTTGTAGATACCCACTTGCAGAAAAAAGTGGATGAGATGAATCGGCAGAACGAGCGCAAGATCATAAAAACATGGTCGCGCCGGTCTACCGTGACACCGGATTTTGTCGGACACACGCTGGCGATTCACAACGGCAGAAAATTCATCCCCGTTTTTATCAGCGAAAACATGGTCGGGCACAAGCTGGGAGAATTCTCGCCCACGCGGACCTTTCGGTCGCATGGTGGAAAAACCAAAAAAGGCGCAACCAAATAAGTAAAACGGAAAAATATATCATTATGGAAGTAAGAGCCATTCTCAGGCATACAAGAACCACGCCCCAAAAGGCCAGGCTGGTTGCGAACATGATTCGCGGGAAAAATGTAAACGATGCGATGAACATTCTGACCTTCCTGCAAAAGCGTGTCGCCAAAGAATTTCAGAAACTGCTGAAATCGGCGATTGCAAATGCCGAGGAAAATCATAAGGTTCTGGATGTTGATGACCTGGTAATTAAAAGGGTCCATGTGGACGCAGGCGTGACTTGGAAGCGTAACATGCCGCGCGCCCGCGGGATGGCGACCCAGATAAAGAAAAGAACAAGTCATATCACCTTGATTTTAGACGAAAACCTGGTTTCGGAGAAATAACGTGGGTCAAAAAGTTCATCCCTATGGGTTTCGATTAGGCTACAACAAGACATGGATTTCCAATTGGTACGCCCGAAAGGACTATGCAGAATTTCTGATCAATGATATCAAGGTCAGAGAATATATCACCGATTCCCTGTCGCATGCGGGAATATCCAAGGTAGAGATCGAGCGATCGGCCAACCGGGTGCGGATCAACATTCATACCGCCAGGCCGGGGATCATCATCGGTAAAAAGGGGTTGGAGGTTGACAGGTTGAAGGAAGAGTTGCAAAAGGTGTTGAATGGAAAACAGGTCAGTCTCAACATCAAGGAAGTTCGCCGGGGCGAGCTCGATGCAACTCTGGTCGCCCAGAATATTGCGCTACAGCTGGAAAAAAGAATATCGTTTCGCCGGGCCATGAAGAAGAGCGTTATTTCCGCTCTGCGGTTCGGAGCTAAAGGAATCAAGATACGGGTGTCCGGCAGATTGGGGGGAGCCGAAATCGCCAGAAGCGAATGGTATCGGCAGGGCCGGGTACCATTGCATACCCTGCGCGCCGATATCGATTACGGGACCGCCCGTTCCAATACCACCTTCGGCGTTATCGGCGTGAAGGTGTGGGTTTACCGTGGAGATTTTATTCCCGATAAGGGCGCCACCGGTCCCATGAGTTTCAAAAACGACGCGGGGTCTGGGAGAAAATAATTCAGGGTTGCCCTGCGAAAATTTTTTACGGGGAATTCTTTAAGTTTTATGATTTTATTCTTATTTGGAGGACTGGCATCATGTTGATGCCCAAGAAAGTTAAATACAGGAAGCGGCATAAAGGCCGGATGCGTGGAATCGCTTATCGCGGAGGCACGTTGAGCTTCGGCTCGTTTGGTCTTCAGGCTTCTGAGTGCGGCAGGATCACCAACCGGCAAATCGAAGCGGCCAGGATCGCGATGACCCGCTATGTAAAGCGTGGTGGCAAGATTTGGCTGAGGATTTTCCCCGACAAGCCGGTTTCCAAAAAACCCGCCGAAACCCGCATGGGAAAAGGAAAGGGCAATCCAGAATTTTGGGTGGCCGTGGTCAAGCCGGGCCGGGTATTGTACGAGATGGAAGGGGTTCCCGAGGCTGTGGCTAAAGAGGCGTTTCGATTGGCGGCTCACAAACTTCCAGTGTCAACGCGGTTTCTTACAAAATAATCAGAATCGATTTGTGGGCGTCTCTAAAAATTTAACTTGGACTATGAGCCAACCCCTTAAATCAAGGGGTTGGCGATTGCAAAAGCCGAAAAATATCAATTTTTATAGATCCTCTTATAACGTTTGCCGGAAAGATCATGAAAGCTTCGGAAGTCAGAGACCTCTCGGAAAAAGAGAGGCAGGAAAAGGTAGATGATTTACAACAGGAGTTTTTTAACCTGAAGTTTCAATTGGCGACGGGGAAAATTGAAAATCCCGGTCGATTGAGGCTGATGCGCCGGGATATTGCGAGGATAAAAACCATCCAGAAAGAAATAGCCGTTAAAGGCAGTAGCGAGGAAGAAACAAAAACCTGAGGGCGGATGGAGTTCCAGTCAGAGTTTTTAAGGATGCCTCGGGAATTTCAATATTAAATTGTGGCCTGTGGCCAGCGTGACGCTGGCGGGCAACGCCCGCAGGAGATAGGGATAACTAACCCGGCGCGATGAGGCACTCAACCAGTAGCAAAACCCATCGCACGTTAATATTGGGTCCAGCGGCACGCTGGATAATACCCACTTGTGGGATTTAAGGAGAAGCTTTTGAAAAGCGCAGTCAACAAGAAAACCCTGACAGGAACCGTTGTCAGCAACAAAATGGACAAGACGGCAGTGATTAAAGTCGAGCGCCGGTTTTCCCATCCAACGCTCAAAAAAGTTGTCAAGACGACCAAAAGATATAAGGTTCACGATGAAAAAAATGAGTGTCAGCCGGGCGATTTTGTGAGCGTGTGCGAAACCCGGCCCTTGAGCAAGCACAAGCGCTGGCGCCTCATCCAAATCTTGAAAAGGGCCACGTTCGCGGAACAGGGGCAGGCGCAATGATCCAGCTGAGAACCGTAATGGAAGTGGCGGATAATTCGGGCGCCAAAATTGTTCAGTGCATCAAGGTGCTTGGCGGGTCCCGCCGACGTTATGCCAGAGTCGGGGATATTATCGTTGTCGCCCTTAAAGAAGTCGAGCCGAATGGCGCGTTTAAAAAAGGTGAAGTTAAAAAAGCGGTGGTCGTGCGTACCCGCAAAGAAATACGCCGGTCGGAAGGCAGTTACATCAAATTCGACAGCAATGCCGCGGTATTGATCAATGATGCGTGCGAACCCCTGGGAACCCGTATTTTTGGTCCCGTGGCGCGGGAATTGCGGGCCAAACGATATATGAAAATTCTTTCGCTGGCGCCGGAGGTATTGTGATGCAGGTTGTTCAAGAAAAAACAAAGCTGAAAAAAGACGACATTGTTCAGGTTCTTTCCGGACGCGAAAAGGGCAAGAAGGGAAAGGTGCTTTCCTTATACCCGCAGGAAAATCGCATACTCGTGGAAAAGCTGAATATGTATAAACGCCATATGAAAGGCGATGGAAAAACGCGACAGGCGGGCATCATTGAGCGCGAAGGGAAAATGCATATTTCCAACGTTGCCTTGTTTTGCGATAAATGCGGCAGGGGCGTTCGCGTCAAACGAAAAAAGCTGGAGGACGGCAAGCGCGTTCGCGTTTGCACGAAATGTGATGAAGTGATGGATAAGGTTTGATATGACAAATTTGGAAACCCAGTACAAGGAAAAATATCAGGCGCAAATTCAAAAAGACCTTGGGCTTGGAAATGTCATGCAGGTTCCACGGCTGGTAAAAGTTGTGGTCAATATGGGCCTTGGGGAAGCCTTGCAAAATGCCAAGCTGATTGAGTCCGGGGTCGAACAGTTGAAAATGATCACCGGGCAAAAGCCAATCGTGACCCGGTCGAAAAAAGCCATCTCCAATTTCAAGCTGAGAGAAGGAGTCCCCATAGGCGTTTGCGTTACCATGCGCGGTCATCGGATGTATGAATTTTTTGAAAGGTTCGTGTCGTTCGCCCTGCCCAGGGTACGTGATTTTAAAGGACTTTCCCCGAAAGCGTTTGATGGGCGCGGCAATTACACGGTAGGGGTCAAGGAGCAATTGATTTTCCCGGAAATCAATTATGACAAGGTCGACCATATCAAGGGAATGAATATCACCATTTGCACCTCAGCCAGGACGGATGAAGAGGGCAAGTGTTTGCTCAAGCATTTAGGGCTTCCTTTAAGAAAATAATGTTCACTTTTTCTGTATCACATTAACTATTGGCAGGTTTTATGGCAAAAAAATCGTTGATCGCAAAATCGAAAAGGACACCGAAGTTTGCGGTTAGAAATTATAACCGGTGCAAAGTTTGTGGCAGGCCGCGCGGTTTCCTTCGCAAGTTCGGCATGTGCCGCATTTGTTTCCGGGAACGGGCGTTGCGGGGGGAGATCCCCGGCGTGACCAAAGCCAGCTGGTAAGGGTGAAACCTTTTTTAATCATTGGGGAGATGCTTTAAAACATGTCTATGACAGATCCCATTGCCGACCTTTTCACGCGCATACGAAATGGTTTGATGGTCGGACACGATAAAATAGATATTCCAAGTTCCCGCATGAAAATGCGGATCGCTCAAATTCTGAAAGACGAAGGGTATATCAAGAGCTTTCGCAAATTCGAGGACAGCAAACAAGGGATTTTGCGGATTTATCTAAAATATCATGATGAAAATCCCGTAATCACCGGTATAAAGCGAATCAGTAAACCCGGTCGGCGAGCCTATGTGGGGCGCGAAAAGATTCCCAATGTGCTCAATGGATTGGGAACCGCGATCATTTCCACCTCTTCCGGCGTTATCACCGATCGAGAATGCAAAGAAAAAGGCATTGGCGGTGAGGTGCTGGGTTTCGTATGGTAAATGAACGACTCCGCCGCAAGCGGCCAGCGTAGCGCTGGAACAAATACTAATGGAGGACAGCCCCAGCTTTTCCTCCCGCGTAGCGGGCGTGACGCTGGACCCAAAGGGCAACCACATTATCTGCAAACAAACTTTATCTCAGTCAAACGAGCTTTTGACTTTGCCTCTACGGCTAGTAGCTACGGGGTATGAAACCCACTGGTGGGAATAAATAATTATGTCGCGAATTGGAAAACAGCCTGTCAAGATACCGTCAGGAGTGGATTGTACATCCGAGGGTGGGACTTTTCGAGTGAAAGGTCCGAAAGGTCAGCTCCAGCGGATTCTTCATTCCAATATGAAGATTGAAATTAAAGATGGAGAAGTTCGTGTCACCCGCCCCACAGACGGCAGGTTGGACCGGTCCCTGCACGGCCTCACCCGGACTCTGATCAACAACATGGTCACCGGCGTCACCCAGGGATTCAGCAAACAACTCAACATCGTGGGCGTGGGTTACCGTGTGGAGCTTAAGGGGAAACATCTGGCACTCAACCTGGGGTATTCCCATCTCATTGAATACAAGGCCATCGATGGAATCGAGTTCGAGGTGGATTCAAAAAAGAACACGATTTCCGTGAAGGGAATCGACAAAGAAAAGGTCGGGCAGGCGGCGGCGGAAATCCGCGGTCTCAGGCCTCCCGAGCCGTATAAAGGCAAAGGGGTCATGTATTCAACAGAAAAAATCCGCAGAAAAGCTGGTAAGGCGGCTATAGGGGCAAAGGGTTAAAATAATTTATGAAAACCACTGAAAGACAACGCTTAAGATTAAACCGAAAACGCAGGATCAAGCGCAAGACTCAAGTGGGTCAGGAAAGGCTCAGGTTATCCGTTTTCAGAAGCAGCAAGCACATCTATGCGCAGATTGTCGATGACCGGGCCGGAAAAACCCTGGTGGCGGAATCCACCGTGTCGGCAGCCTTCAAGGAAAAAATGAAAAACGGAGGCAACGTCAAGGCCGCGGCGATAGTGGGAAGTCTGCTTGGAGAGAAGGCCGCCAGCCAGGGGATCAAGGAAGTTTATTGCGACCGGAACGGATTTCATTACACTGGCAGGGTGAAAGCTCTTGCCGATGCGGTTCGCGAGAAGGGCATAAAATTTTAAACCCCGCGACGCGGGGAGGAGATGCGGGGTAGAACGCTCGTTGTACTCGCGAACCCCGGAGAACCATTGAAAAAAAGCAATTGCAGGCGGATTATTGGAGGTTTCATTGGCACAACAACAGGACAATAGACAAGATTACGTTGACAAAGTGGTCAAGATCAACCGGGTGGCGAAGGTGGTCAAGGGTGGCCGCCGGTTCAGCTTCAGTGCTCTGGTGGTGGTCGGAAACCGTGAAGGCGAGGTAGGCTGGGGGTTAGGCAAGGCCAACGAGGTTCCGGAAGCCATTCGCAAGGGTGTGGAAAAAGCTAAAAAAAGTCTGGTTCGGGTCAGCCTTGAAGGGTCCACGATACCCCATGAAATCATCGGCGCCTACGGAGCCGGCAGGGTGCTGTTGAAACCCGCATCCCGTGGAACCGGGTTGATTGCCGGAGGCGCGGTCCGAGCTGTTTTGGAGGCCGTGGGAGTCCGGGATATTTTAACCAAATGTATCCGTACCAACAACCCTCACAATGTGGTAAAAGCTACGATTCAAGGGTTGACGCGGCTTCGCCATGCCAAGGATTTTGCGAAAATGCGGGGCATCTCTGTTTCAGCAAAAGCAACAAAATGAAACCCAGTATTAAGCGATCCAATTTCAGCAAGAATGGTTAAACGAGATCCATGATAAAACTATCAAATTTAAAAAGAGCGCCGGGAGTTCGGAAAAATCCAAAAAGAGTTGGCCGTGGCCGGGGATCGGGAACCGGAAAAACCTGTGGAAGAGGCCAGAAGGGGCAAAAATCCCGGTCGGGCGGCAATCCGCATCCCTGGTTTGAGGGCGGGCAAATGCCTCTGTACCGGCGATTGCCTAAAAGAGGGTTCACTAATATATTTAGAAAGCATTACGAAATCGTTGACCTTGGTAAATTGGAAAAAATCTCTGGAGATTTCCCCATCACTCCCGAAATAATGAAAGAACATGGTTTGATTAAAAAGCCGGGAGCGGTCAAGATATTAGGAAATGGAGATTTGGCCCGGTCGGTCACGGTGCATGCGCATAAATTTAGCAAATCCGCCATAGAAAAAATTGAAAAATCTGGTGGAAAGGTCGTGACCGTTTAATGGGTGGCGTGGCGGCATTTGGAAGCATTTTCAAAATTCCTGAGCTGAAAAAACGTGTTCTTTTCACGCTTGGAATTCTGATTGTTTACAGGATCGGCGCTCACATCCCCACTCCTGGAATCAATTCCGCCGCTTTGGCTGAATTATTTGAGCAGGCGCGTGGAACCATCCTCGGATTTTTTGATATGTTCTCCGGCGGTGCGTTGAGCCGGTTGACAATTTTTGCCTTGGGCATCATGCCCTATATCAGCGCGTCGATTATTTTGCAGTTGATTACCATGGTTTCGCCT
>JADFGI010000319.1 GCA_022567815.1 Nitrospinota bacterium | reverse complement strand
GATGCTGGCGATTCCTAGACAAGATAAAACTCCAACCCTTATCCAAATCAGGCTCTACAATCTTCCGGGTCGCATCCCTGATCCCCTTGTCAATTACAGCAACCCAAAGATTCGTCTCAACACCGTAATCACCCAAATCACCAGCACGGCTCATAACAAAACCCCCACCCGCGAAATGTAAAATATTATTTCAGATTGGGAATTCGTCACTTACTGCCTTTGAATTGAAATGAAACATTGCAAGCTCCTTTTGAAAAACTTCGTCCGCGTAAATAATAAATAGAGAGAGAGTTACCTGTTATAAGAAAACGGAAAAGGAAAAAGGGGGGGCCGGGCCCCTTCCCTGCTTTTCGGTCTGGGCTGGGTTCGACCTCTTCCCTTCATTCATGCGTTTACCTGCGGTAAGCCCAATTACCGTAAGTAAAATGTGAGGCGATTGCGCCGCACTAATAGGTGAGCGATAGGCAAAGAGACTCCTTTCTCCGGTGGAGGGGGGGGGTGCCCCGGTTTTCCACGCCGCCTCTGTATGTGTGAGTGCCTTGGCTTATTTACGAGCTGAAAATAAAAAAGGCTTTGAAAACTGCCTATTGCGGGTGAGACGGTCGAGGGTGTACTTAGAAAGCAGGAAAAGAAAACCCCGGCCAGCGTAAGCCAACCGGGGCAGTCTCTTAGAGGCGGGGTGTTGTGATTGAGCGTCCTTCACCCCGTCCGCTCACCCTCATGTAGCGAGGGCTTAATGCTTTCGCAAAAATTGGCACAACCGAAACCGGCTGTCCAGCATCCCCACGAAAAAGTTTCAGCACCATCCATCGACGCAGTTCTGGACACCATCCAGCGTTGGCATCGACACGCAGACGAAAAAGATGTTGCCGTCATGTGGGCGCCCGGCCGCAAGGGCCACGTCTACACGCCGCTGTTTCCCTATCAGTGGCAGCAGGATTCCCGGCAGCTGGTCATTCCAGCCGTCATGCAGGACACCCTCACGGATCTGTTTTGCACCCCGAACGCCATGTACGGCCGGGTTCCCAAGGACGTTTTGACGAAACGGTTGAACGCGGTTTTCATCGACCTGGACACCGAGGACCGCTTGGGCCTGGACGGGGATCTGGTTTGGCAAACACTCAAGCAAACCGATTGGTTCAACGAACAGGGCATCCCCTTTCCGTCCGAGGTGAACGCCAGTGGCGGCGGCTTGCACATGTACTGGTATCTCCACGGCGCCAGGACGGAGGCCATCACCGCCAATACTTTCCTTTGGCGCCAGTTGGAAAAGGCCATGGTGGAACGGCTCAAGGATTGGGCGGCCGATAGTGGACCCACGAACCCCGCCCGGGTTCTCCGGCCAGTCGGCACGGTCAATTCAAAACGCGGCAATGCCGTTGTTCGCAACCTGTATCTATCCCAGCATGACGAATACACCTTGGAGGAAATGGCGGGTTTCCTGAGCGTAGAGGTTCCACCAGCAGCAGGCCGACGTCGACGCGGCCGCCCGGGTTCCAAGGTTGAGAAATTAAAATTCAGGTACACCAGCCGGCAGTTCTCCAAGTACACCCTCAACATGGGCCGCATGAGAGACCTGAACACCGCGAACGATATGCGAGACGGTTTCAGAAAAGGCCATCGTGACGCGGTGCTGTTCTGGTATTGCACGGCGGCGGCGGCCGTTGGTCTGGGGCAGGTTGCATTGCTTGACCAGGCGCATCACCTAAACAGCACGTTCACTCCCCCGCTGAGTACCGGCGAGGTGAACAAGGTGGTGGGCTACGCTTTGGATCCATCTCGGCCGCAACGGTTTGCACGAACCAACACCATCATCGAAACCTTGGAAATCACCGCGGCGGAGCAGGCCGGCCTCATCGTCATCATCTCCCGCATGGAACGGTCAAGGCGTGAATCCTTGAAGTCGATGCAGACGAAGAAAGGCCGCATGGTGGTGGAATTGTTCGACACGAACCCGGGCATCACGCAGCAGTCCATCGAGGGCTTGTTGAACGTGCGGCAATCGTATGTTTCAGGCGTTCTCAAGGTGGCCGGCAGACTGCCATATTCCAAAAGAGGGAGGCCGCGCAAACCATTATAAACAGGGGCTTTGGAATTATCGGCGTTAGATACCCCCCCCCGTAGGGGAAACGCTGTTTGTTGTTGGGAGGTTCGGTGGTCCTGTCGGTATCCATCCCTCGTGGGTAGGTGTTCACAGCTGGCAGGACCATCCCACCCCATGGAAAGGACCGAAACATTCCATGGAGTATCTGGTCCGCACATCCTATCCGGGGAGTGGTCCACCAGCAGGCAGGTGCTGGTCCTGCTTTTCAGCAGGTGCCTTTCACAGTCCAGCATCATCATCCAGAATCAAAACCAAAACTCCATTTCCCATCATCGAGGCGGGGGTCCAAAAACACGCGGCGCCATGGTAGTAGATATTGGGTTCCCACGTTCGACGTCGCGCAGGTGAGGGCACCAGGGAAAAAAAAGGCGGGGGTCCAAAAAACAGGACAATGTGGAAATGAAAAACAGGCGCAAACCCGCCAGGGTGTTGAATCTCCACGGAACGCGGGGGGTAAACCTTAAGAGGGCGATTCCGGGCCGTCAGGCGGCAATCTGAGGCACTTTTCTTCACGGCGAGGGGTACCGTGGGGGGAATTTTTTGGGAGACCAAAAAGACAAACTCTTTACCCCACGGCGACACCCGGGCCACTTTCACCGGCTTCCCCCATGGGAGAAAACCAGGAAAAACTTTTCCCACTTTCACCGTTTTCCAACATGGTGGAAAAACTGGAGTGTCAACAATTGTTGTCACTTCGGCGGCTTCGATGGACTGTTGCCCATGGACAACAAAACCAGGAACCATTTATAACGTACATTTTTTCATTCCTAGGAATGGCAACCTCCATCACATACAGAAAGAGTTTTCATTTCTTTGAATCGTATTTCTGACCGGAATTGCGCCTCACAGTTTAAAGATCAAGGTCACACCAATCACATCGACATCGGCCCCATCCAGATCAACTGACCCAAGACCTGGAAAAGTAACGGTTACGCCTTTCCCCACGTTCAAATAGCGCTCAAAGGCTATCCGAATTAGCGAATTATCAGAAATTCCAAACGCAAGCCCAATTCCAAAGGTAGGGTCAAAACCGGTGCCGCTCCCCGAACCAGATATAGGAGTCCCGAAAATTACGCCGTCTGCGGAGGCATCAAGCATCCAAAATGCGAATCCAATTTTCCCGAAAAACGAAAGGGTCGGTGAAATTTCCATGGAACCTAAATACACCACCGAAATTGCTTTCGCTTCAAATCGATCCGTTTCCTCTCCAACCCCTGCGAAGGTGAAATGGGCGGATGCTTCCCCGAGATCGGCATAGGCTATCTCAACCGCTGAATTTTCTGTGTTTCGGAAACCGAAAAGAATTTTTATCGCCGTATCGGAATCTTTAACTTGATCCGCTCCGGTTGTATCAATATCGATGGTGGACGTGCCGAATCCAATACCGAAATATTTTTCCTGATCCTGTCCAAATAT
Source organism: Nitrospinota bacterium (assembly GCA_022567815.1). Classification (GTDB taxonomy): domain Bacteria; phylum Nitrospinota; class Nitrospinia; order Nitrospinales; family VA-1; genus JADFGI01. The sequence goes on along the minus strand of JADFGI010000319.1, from coordinate 271 downwards.
TGGCGTGTTCATAATCACGCAAAAATAAAACGCCCCTATCGTCGCTCCAACAGCCTTTGAAAAAGTATGATTTAACATTTACATCCCCTATCTAATTAATTAGACCCCGAACAAGATCCATCATTCGGTCGCGTCAGGACGCGCCCTTACAATTGATTTAATTTATTCTATACAAAAAAGTGGCTAGAAACAAAATAAAAAAATGTCTATTTTAAGTTTGACAGCACAATCCCATTTTTGGTGAAAACACAGTTAACAACATCACTCAGCA